>JBECKZ010000086.1:0-4160 GCA_040235555.1 Thiohalomonadales bacterium
CCACGGTAGAGGCCGTAATATCGTCTTCCATCTGCACCTTACTGGCGGCGACAAAGTCCTGTCTTAATTTAAAAATTCGCCAGGTACCATCGGGTTGCGTGCCTATCCGTAAATAACTGGCTTCCAGGTTTCGACCCATGTACTTGAGTTCATGACCGGGCATACCATTGACCTCATCAACTGAAAAATGGCGACGCCAGTTGTCGCCCCAGGCGGGTTGGTAGAAGCGCTTGATCATATACACCATGGCCAGGATATTATTTGGAATGGATTTCAGCCAGTTATTGTATTCTTCGGTATATTCAGAGCTGGAAGGGGTGAGCAGTTTGATCACCGAGCCCAGGGTTCGACGATGACTCAACAGGCTGCGATCGTCCCTGGCTTGCGGGTCAATATATCGCGTGCTGTAATCGTAATTAAAAACCTTTTCCACCGCATCCAGGTCCTGCTCCAGATCGCTTACAAACACCGGGCCGGAAATCATGAGGTCCTGGATCGATTTCGAAATTTCAGATTTACCGCCACCGGAAACCGTGCTGGGCTTGTGACAGAACGTCCCTTCACCAAAAGTGCCAATCAATCTCCAGGTTGGCGCGTGGGGGTGCTTTTGCAATTCCACATGGAAGCCACTTGGGTAAACGTAGGTCCGGCTGGCCTTCAGGGTAATCGAATGGTCTTCATTCTCCTGCTGCCAGCTGACCTGCATTTCCCGCATATCGATCTTTGCATCCTGGGGAATATAAATGATATCCGGGTACTGCTTATCGACTGCATAGCCCTCAGCCCGGACATCGATTACATCGGCGAGTTGTTCGCAGAGTTTTTCATAGGTTTCACCGGTGGCCGTATGTTCTTCTCTGGGCAGATACACTTCACCGAGATTGAAGCGCGGGAAAGCCAGGGCCCCGCCTGAATGTTCCTCTTCACAACCCCCGAACAGGTTGGCTGAATAACTGATCTGTGATTTGACTTCTTTTTTACTGTATCCGAAGTAATTATCCGCAATAATGGTCACCATAACCCCGTTCATATCACGGCAAACGACCTTGAATGCCTGGCCATCGTTGTAGCGTTCATCTTCCTGCTTCCAGCACATACTATCCTTGCGCTGACGTTCGCTGGCCTCATTATAATGGGGCAGGCCCAGTTCTTTCTTACTCAGCGAGGTCAAATGCGGCGCCAGAATGATACAACCACTGTGCCCGGTCCAGTGATGGATATCCAGGGCGGCATCATTTTCCGGCAGGAAGGGATCACCGCCATTACCGAAAATCGATTCAACAAAATCCAGATTCGCCGCCAGAGTTCCCGGCGCAAACATGCGGATCTCCAGCGATTTTTCCGGTAACACGCCCTCGACTTCCGGTTGCACAACAGGACGCATCAACAAGGAAACCCACATATCCACCGGATGCTCGGTGCCGCTGGTAATCGGCAACCGCATCAGATCCGCGGGTGGGTTTAACGCGGCCTGCAGCAGTTTGGCATACGTCGCGACCGGGACGGCACGCTTGTCCCAGGGTATTGGCAGTCCCCCTTCGACGATATGGAACACACCCTGCGTCGTGCGACGATCACTCTTGGGATTATGCAGTACCCCCTGCGCGACGCGGAACGACTCGAGTAATGGCGACTGGTAGCGGTTTTCGGCATAGGGCAGGGAAATTTCACGTGCCAGACCCGGCAGTAACAGGCTGAATGTCTCACCTGGTAAATGAATATTGATATCTACCCCATTGCGTTGCAGGTAATCGTTGAGAAAATCCTGAATCCGTTTATCCGAAGGACAGCGGTAATCAGCAAGAAGACGTCGATGCTGGCTATAGTTTCTGAGCAGACTGTCGGCGACCGAGAGGTAACTGCGGTCGATATTCATATTACAGTGATGGCCCAATGCGGCCAGTTGCAGGCAGATATGCTGTAATTTGAGTTGTCGCTTATCAGCACCCTGACTTTCTAAAAATGGATATTCGCTCAGTGACATCGACATAAATCTCTCTGCTTGTAGTAATGTTTTTTGACAGGATAATGAAGATATTACTATCCATTAAAGCCTGAATACAGTGATATGGGGTCTGTTACGGAGATGGCCAATAATATGGGCTCATCTGAATGAGCACTTCGTGTTCACTAAAATCAATAACCGGCTAAAATTCAATTGGTTACTGTAGGTAATTCATGAAACGGGTAATTAAAGGCAAAAATTGGGATGAGGAGAAATACAAATATTCGAGATAATCTATATTAGAAATAATACATCTCTGACCTGGTTTTTCTGCGAATATCGAATACTTCCCCCCTGGACGCCCTCTTTAACGCATCGACAGCGTCGCAATTTCACCGATTTTACCGTTTAAGGAAGAACAACCCATGTCTATTTACTAGATATTTAAACTTCTTATACTAGTAGCAGGTCAATCGGACATGAAAACAGGATGTTGGCTATCAGGGTCTGAAATATAGAAAAGTGTCGCATAAATGATATTAAAAAACCGATATTTATTTTTGACAGCGGTGATTTTGTGTAACGTCTATAACCCTGCCAAAGCAGAAGAAGTTTTCCAGGATAATTTCAGACTGGCAATCGGTGGATATGATCTCGATCGTTTTGACTCTTCCATGTCACTCACTGATAGTGGTGTCGGTGCTGGTGTAAGCATTAATCCACAAGATGCGCTAGGCTGGGATACAAAACAGACTGTGTTACGTCTTGATGGTCATTATCGCTTTAATAGTGAAAATGGCTTCATTTTCTCCTGGTATAGCATTACTACAGATAGCAACAAAGTCTTAACACAAGACATTCAATGGCAAGATGAAAATGGCAATACGATCACTATTCCAACAGGCGTGAGTGTTAGCAGTAGTTTAGATTATGACATCTATAAAATAGGTTATCGCTGGTCATTTTATCATACAGATAAAGTCGAATTGGCTGCCGGTGCCGGATTACATATTACTCGTGTCGCTGTGAACCTTAAGGCAACAACGACCAGTACAGGTATAGATGCGAACGATGTAAATACAACAGTACCATTACCTGTTGTGACATTTGGCGTTAACTATCATGTTACACCGCGAATTAACTGGTATATTTCATCGCAGTTTTTCAGCATGGCATTTGATGACTGGACTGGTATATATACTGATAGTGAGCTGGGTATGGAATATCGATTCAATAAAAATCTTGGCTTAGGTTTGGGAATCGGCAGTAACGCCTTGAAGATGACACAGGATACAGGCACTTATAAATTTACTTTTGAAAATCGCATAACCGGCATATCGATTTATTTGGCTGGTTATTTTTAATTAGGCGCGGATTCACTACTGGCACTGTAAAATAGTGGTCGGAGTAATTAATTTAAAATGACTCCGACCCTTCCTTTTAATTTTTTGACCTCGATTATCTGTCAGTCAGGCAACGGCGCTCGTTGAATCGCTCGCGCCGCCCTGCGGGCTCAGTTGTTCGGCAGCGAAGTACTGGTGCAGCATTTGGATGGCAATGGAGCCCTCACCGACTGCTGACGCGACGCGCTTCACCGAACCGTGACGGACGTCGCCGGCGGCGAATACGCCGGGCATGCTCGTCTCGAGGAGGAACGGACCGCGATTTAAGCGCGGCGCGCTGCGCTGCGATGTATCCGCTCCGGTGAGGATGAAGCCCCGCTCGTCCTGTTCGATCTCCGGCGGTAGCCACCCCGTGTACGGCTCGGCGCCGATCAGGATGAACAGCGCGTGGGCATCGACCGTGGACTCGGACTTCGACGCGATGTCGTGCAGCACCAGGTGATCCAGCCGACCATCGCCACCGCCGCCCACCACCTCGCAGCCGAGACGTGTCTCGATGTTGCCGGTCGCCTCCACCTGGCGGACGAGATAGTCCGACATGCCGTCGCGCAGCGATCGTGCGCGGACCACGAGCGTGACGCTCCGGGCGTACTGGGCAAGATGCAGTGCGGATTGGCCGGCCGAGTTGGCGCCTCCGAGCACGAAGACGTCTCGACCGACCAGGGCCGGGGCTTCGGATGTCGAACCGCCGTAGTACACGCCGGCTCCGAGCAGTGCCTCGAGTGCCGGCACCCCGAGCCGGCGGTAGCTGACGCCCATGGCCAGCAGCACCGCCGAGGCTCGCAGGTGGCGGCCGTCGGACAGCGTGACGA
>JBECKZ010000065.1:0-28716 GCA_040235555.1 Thiohalomonadales bacterium
GTGCATGCCCGAGACTACATCCACCGGTTGAAACTTGCCGTCACCACGATCGAGGATCACACTCTCACGTTTGCCGGTGACAATCAGTGCCTCGCGCGGGATCTTGAGTACATCAGACTTTGGATCAGTAAAGATTCGCACATCGGCAAACATGTTTGGCTTGAGTTCCCAATCGGAATTGGACACCAGCAGGCGTACCTTCATTGTCCGGGTCTTGGGATCCAGCACAGGATTAATGTAGTAAACCTGTGCATCAAATTTCTTACCTGGGAGTGCGTTCACTTTCACCTGCGCCCGCAGGTGGCGGTGCACCATTGCCATCTGGTGTTCGTAAACATCGGCGATCACCCAGACACTCGAGAGATCAGCAATGGTGAACATGGCGAAATTGGCAGGAATAAATTCGTGATTTTTGATGTTGAGATCAACAATCTCGCCATAACGTGGCGCATAAATCGGAATACGGAAGCGGGGTTTGCCGTCGCGCGCAATCTCGTTTTGCAGACTTTCGGAAATCCCCATATAGCGCAAGGCATCGCGTGGTTCGACACTTTGACGACGCGCACCGTACTTATGCAAAATACCAGACTTGTCTTTCTTCTGAGCCGCAATGTATTCCTTTTGTACTTTTAGAAACTCCGGGGAATACAGTTCAAGCAGCAATTCACCTTTATTGACCTTTAACCCGATGCGTCGCTTACTCAGGTTCTCCACCCAGCCAGCAGTGGCCACCGTGACGTTGTCGACCAGGTCGTGATCGTAATCCACATAGCCCACAGTCTTGATGTCCTGGGATAATTGCCCAAGTTCTACCTTGGCTGTACGCACGCCCAGCTTTTCAATCACGTCGGGCGCCAGGTTCACCACTGGCAGACTATGTTCATGCTTATGTGGATCAACATCCTTCTTTACCAGGTCCATGCCGCAAATCGGGCAATGGCCGGGATGATCGCGCACGATGTTGGGATGCATCGGGCAGACGTAGGTTGGTTTCAGATTCTTGGCGATCGGCTGTACTGCAGATTTACTGGCTAATTGACTTGGATCCGGTGTTTGCGAATTTCCGCAGGCACCGAGGAACAACAAGATGCCCAGACAGATACAGAGCTTTAGAGATAATCCATCCAGCCACACACTTCTCGTTTTTGTGTTTATCACGGCTCCAGACCTCAACTGCACAACAACGCCGTGAGTGCAACTTGTGACTCGACAGCGACAACAGCCGGAACCGGTATACCAAGGCTCACGCATGGTGGTTGAGAATCATGTCGCGCGAATCATCGGCGTACCCTGCCCCGGGACGTTTCATTCCGTTCCCGAACAAAGGCAGAATCATGCTTATTTATTGTTATTTAGTTTGTAAGGATAAGGGCTGAGGCCCCCATAGGCAAGCTTTTCCTCATAAAAACAAAGACTTCCAGCAAAATACTACTCTGCCAGCTGCCTACTGACGACGTGACTCAGCGTGAGAATACCTCTGATTTGAGCACAAAATCACCATCCCATGCGCCATATGGGTCAATTTCAGGACTTGACCTCTTTGGCAATACCATCTTGAATCTTCGTGCTATTCTTGGCGGCCTGAATAAACATGGACTTAGATCAAGCTCAGTGATGGCAAGTACTTCCACCCCGTCGTTAACGGTTTCAGCCCTGGCAGCTGTGCGCGGTGAGACGCGCCTGTTTAGTGACTTGTCGTTCGCGCTCCAACCAGGCCAGGTCTTGTTCATCCAGGGCGGTAATGGCTGTGGCAAGACCTCACTCTTATATATATTGGCGGGTTTGCGCTTAGCCGAATCCGGTACTGTTTGTTGGGCGGGCAGAAATATCGACGATCTGGGTAAGCAATACCATAGCCAGCTGTGTTTTGTAGGTCACAACAACGGGGTCAAGGCCGAGCTCACTGTCTGGGAAAATATACTGGGTTTTCAACTACTTAAACCGGGTAAAAAAGAGTCGATCCAAACCACCATCGACACCCTGGGCCTGGCCGGTTACGAGGATAACTTGGCCTACCAACTGTCATCCGGGCAGCAACGCCGATTGGCCCTGTCCCGTTTATTATTTAGCCAGCATCCCTTGTGGATTCTGGACGAACCCTTCACTTCCCTCGACAGGGCCAGTATCCGTCTGTTCGAGTCACAGGTAGTGGCACATAGTCAGCAAGGCGGGATGGTGATCATCACCTCACACCAGCCACTCGACCTCAGCGGTGGCGATGCGGTCCATTTGCAACTGGATAAGGCCGCCTGATGAGTGCCGTCATGTACATGATTCGACGAGATTTGTTACTGGCAATGCGCCAAAGGGCGGAACTCGTCAACGCGGTGTTGTTCTATTCCTTCATCGTGGTTTTGTTCCCACTTGCTATCGGGGCCAAGGCCGAACTGATTGCCAAAGTCGCACCGGCCATCATCTGGGTAGCCGCATTGTTGTCTGTCCTGCTGTCGATAGACCGGACCTTTCGTTCCGACTTTGAGGATGGCACGCTGGAGCAACTGATCCTGAGCGCCCACCCGTTGTCGTTGCTGGTGCTAGGCAAAATCCTGGCCCACTGGCTGGTCAGTGGGGTACCGTTGTTAGTGCTTACACCGCTGCTAACCCTGTTCCTTGGGCTGGATGCGGGTAGCATCAAGGTCCTGATGTTAACCTTGCTGTTGGGTACACCGGTGCTGAGCGCGGTGGGTGCCATTGGTGTTGCGTTGACGGTGGGCCTGCGCCGCGGCGGTATTCTGCTGGCCCTGCTGGTCTTGCCGATGTACGTGCCGGTTTTGATATTCGCGACCGTGATGGTGGAACATGCTAATAGCGGGTTGTCGATAAGAGCAGATCTCTCCATGTTGATCGCCTTTCTGATCCTGGCGATTACCCTGGCCCCGCTGCCCACCGCGGCAGCCCTGAAAGTGAGTGTGAGTTAAGACAGTGATAATGCCATTTCTACACAGAATCTCTTCGCCACCCCGGTTTTATCGTATCGCCTCGAGCTGGATCCCCTGGCTGGGCTGGAGCAGCCTGATATTCATGATCGTCGGTACCATCTGGGGACTGGGTTTTGCCCCCGCCGATTACCAACAGGGGAATGCGTTTCGGATTATGTACGTGCATGTCCCTGCCGCGTGGCTCTCTCTGTTCATCTACACAGTGATGGCAGTCAGTGCAGTGATCGCCTTTGTCTGGCGTATCAAACTGGCCGAGGTCATGATCATTGCCAATGCGCCCATTGGTGCCAGTTTTACCTTTCTGGCCCTGGTTACCGGCTCGATTTGGGGCAAACCCATGTGGGGCACTTATTGGGTTTGGGACCCACGTCTGACATTTGAACTGATATTGCTGTTTCAATACTTCGGCGTGATCGCCTTATATACAGCAATCACGGATCGCCGGGTCGGCGCTCGTGCTGCGGCCATCCTGGCCATGGTCGGTATCGTTACTGTACCGATTGTCCATTTCTCGGTTGAATGGTGGAGTTCGCTGCACCAGGGTTCGAGCTTCAAGACCCTGGATAATCCGGCCATCGCCTGGAGCATGCTGATCCCCCTGTTCGTCATGTTCATCGGCACCAACCTGTTTTATGTGGCGGTCCTGTTTCTGCGCAGTCGCAATGAGTTACTGCTGCGGGAAAAACAGACGCAATGGGTCGGCGAGATCCTTGATGAAGGAGCGTAGCCATGTTTGATTATTTTATTATGGGCAAGTATGCGGTATATGTGTGGTCGTCCTATGGACTGGCATTGATCGTCCTGGTCACCGGTTTTGTCGGCCCACTGCTGCAACACAAAAAGCAGATTCGCATCCTTAAACGACAACGACGTGCAGGCAGGTTGGAACAATGAATCCGGTAAGACGTAAACGACTCATCCTCATCAGCATCATGGTAGCCGGCGTAGCAACCGCCGTCGGCTTTGCCCTGTATGCCTTCAACCAAAACATGATGTTCTATTACTCCCCCACTGAGGTGATGGCCGGCAAGGTCCCAGCGCATGCGCATATTCGTCTCGGTGGTGTCGTCGTCAAAGGCACCTTCAAGCACCTGCCCGATAGTATCCGCTCCGTGTTTGACGTGAGCGATGGCAGCAAAATGATCAAGGTGCAATACGATGGCGTACTGCCCGATCTGTTTCGTGAAGGTCAGGTCATCCTGGCCAAGGGCAGGCTAAACAAAAACAATCTGTTTGTGGCAGATGAAGTCCTGGCCAAACACGATGAAAAATACATGCCGCGCGAAGTCGCGGAGTCACTTAGTAAGGCAGCTGATAAAAAGGTTGCTGAAATCACGACAAAGGCGAAATAACATGATTCCCGAACTCGGCTTATTGTGTCTGATCATCGCGCTGGGCGTTGCCCTGGTCCAGGCCATTGTTCCACTTCTCGGCGCCATCCTGCATATCCCGGCCTGGATTCGCATCGCCCGTCCAGCGGCCTACACCCAGTTTGTCTTCGTCGCAGGCGCCTTCCTCATACTCACCTACAGTTTTATCATTTCCGACTTCTCGGTGTTATACGTCGCGAATAATTCCAACACCCATATGCCGCTGATTTATCGGATTGCTGCAGTCTGGGGTGCCCACGAAGGCTCGCTGTTGTTATGGGCAACGGTACTGTCACTGTGGACGGCGGCCGTCGCCCGCTTTAGCCACAACATGCCCGATGAGTTTGCAGCACGCGTCATCTCGGTCATGGGCATGATCTCCATCGGCTTTTTGATGTTCATGTTGTTCACTTCCAACCCCTTCCTGCGCGTGTTACCAGCTCCGCCGCAAGGCCGCGACCTCAACCCGCTGCTGCAGGACCCAGGCCTGGCGATGCATCCCCCGACCCTGTACATGGGCTACGTAGGTTTTTCTGTGGCCTTTGCCCTGGCTATCGCCGCCCTCACCAGTGGCAAGCTGGATTCGGCCTGGGCGCGCTGGGCCCGACCCTGGACCAATGTGTCCTGGACCTTCCTGACCATGGGTATCGTTGCCGGTAGCTGGTGGTCCTATTACGTCCTGGGCTGGGGCGGCTGGTGGTTCTGGGATCCGGTGGAAAACGCCTCCTTCATGCCCTGGCTGGTGGGGACGGCCCTGGTGCATTCGCTAGCCGTGACTGAAAAACGCAACACGTTCAAGGCCTGGACCCTGTTGCTGGCCATGATCACCTTCTCCCTGAGTCTGCTCGGCACCTTCCTGGTCCGTTCCGGGGTGCTGACCTCGGTACACGCCTTTGCCAGTGACCCGGCGCGTGGATTATTCATCCTGATGTTCCTGGGCATCGTTGTTGGGGCCTCCCTGCTGCTATATGCCTGGCGCGGCCCCACTGTGCGCACTGCCAGTCAATCAGAAATGTTTTCCCGGGAAAGCGGTCTGTTAGTCAACAACGTGATCCTGGTCGTAACATCCGCCAGTGTCCTGCTGGGGACCTTGTACCCGCTGGTCCTGGAGGCCCTCGGCCTGGGCAAGATTTCCGTAGGGCCACCGTACTTCAATAGTGTTTTCATCCCACTCACCATTCCTTTGGCCCTGCTGCTGGGCTTCGGCACGCTGCTGCGTTGGCGCCAGGACAAGTTTGCCCGGCTGCAACAGTATATGTTGCGGGCAGTCGTGTTCAGCGTTATCGCTGGCTTCCTGTTCGTGTGGGTGGTAATGCCGAGCATCAAACCTTTCGCTATCCTCGGGATGATTTTGTTCTTCTGGGTAATGGCTGGCGCCGTCACCGATATCAAATCGCGGTTCAAGAACCGCAAACTGACCTGGCAAAACTTCGCGGCTGTGCCGCGTAGCTTCTACGGCATGATCAGCGCGCATATTGGCGTGGCCGCATTTATCGTTGGCATCAGCCTGACCACGCAATACAGCATCGAAAAAGATGTGCGCCTGGTGCCAGGTAGCAGTTATACGCTTGCCGGATACAAGTTCACCATGAAGGGCATCAAGCCGGTACAGGGCCCGAACTACAGAGCCGAAGAAGCCACCTTTATCGTTACCCACAACGGTAAGTTTGTAGCCGAGATGAAACCGCAAAAACGCGATTATGGTGACGGTAACCCCATGACCAAGGCCGCCATCATGGGTGGCGTGACCCGTGACCTGTTCGTCGCCCTGGGAGACAAACTGGACAATCAAGGTGCCTGGAGTGTCCGCCTGTATCACAAACCATTTCTGCGCTGGATCTGGGGTGGTGGTGTCCTGATGGCGTTGGGTGGACTGATTGCCATTACCGATCGGCGTTATCGTACTGCGAAAGCTCCGGTACGTGACGCTGTCACCAGCTCTGGAGCGCCAGCATGATTCGTTTCGCCATTCCCATTGTTATCTTTATCGCACTGGTCGTGGTGCTGGGTGTGGGTTTAAAACACGATCCGCGGATGGTGCCGTCACCGTTCATCGGTAAACCAGCCCCGCACCTCAATCTCACCAGTCTGGATTTTCCGGACCAGCGTGTGACCAAGGAACAACTGTTAGGTCGGACCTGGGTATTGAATGTCTTCGCCTCCTGGTGTGCCACCTGTGGCGAAGAGGCACAGCAAATCAGTGAGCTTGCCCAACACGTCGTGATGATTGGTATGAACAAGGAAGATAAAGCGGATGATGCCCGTCGCTGGTTACAACAACACGGTAATCCCTACGCCATGGTGCTTGTTGACCAGGATGGCAAGACCAGCATCGACTGGGGTGTGTATGCGGTACCAGAAACCTTCATCGTGGATAAGAAAGGGATCGTGCGCTACAAAGTCATCGGCGTCGTTACCGAGACCGCATTGCGAGACACCATTATTCCACTCATCAAAAAGCTCAATGCGGAGCCAGCGTAATGCGTCGAACTATCCTGTTATTATTCCTGTTATGTGTGATTGTCCCGGTTTGGGCGGGTATCGAGATCCACCAGTTCAAGACCCCGGAGCTGGAAGCCCGTTATAAACATCTGACCTCCACCCTGCGTTGCCTGGTGTGTCAGAACGAGAATCTGGCCGACTCCAATGCCGAACTCGCCAAACAATTACGCGCACAGATTTACAAAATGCTTAATAACGATGCCAGCGACAAGCAGATCGTCGATTACATGGTGTCACGTTACGGTAATTTCGTGCTGTACTCACCGCCATTAATCCCGACCACGTATTTTCTGTGGATCGGGCCATTTGTGTTGTTAGTCCTTGGCATCGTGATCATGCAAATCGTGATTCGCCGCAATCGGATACAAACACAGAAGATTGATACCAATGACTACAACAAGGCACGCGCACTGCTGGCCGATGAGGATTCGAAATCATGATTGTTGCGATTATCGTTGTACTGGCGATCGCCTTCGTCCTACTGACCCTCGGGTTGAAATGGCAACGCACCTCACACCTGGACCGTGATCAACAGAACATCGATATCCTGCGTCAGGAGTTTGTCGACCTCAAGGCCCAGCTCGAAGCCGGTGAACTGACCGAGGTGCAATACCAGCAAGCCTACGACGAGCTGGTGATCACCCTCGGCAATGACCTGAAAAAGCAAGAGACTGATACTGCCCCACGCTTTAACCTGGGTCAGGGCAAGACCCTGGCGGGGCTGTTTGTGTTTTTAGCAGCACTGACATTTGGCCTGTACTACAAACTGGGTACACCACAGGCATTGAATCCGGCCGCCCAGCAACTAACCGCGGATCAGGCACACCAGCAGGCCGGAATGAACGGCATGCCATCCATCACGGCAATGGTCGAACAACTCCGGCAAAAACTGGAAAAGGAACCCAACAACTTTGCCGGCTGGATGATGCTGGGCCGCAGCTATATGGTACTCAAACACTATGACCTGGCAGTCAACGCCATCGCCCACGCCTACGCACAAAAGGCTGACGACCCGGGCGTGCAGTTGTTTTATGCCGATGCTCTCACCATGCAAAACGGTGGAATCGTCAATGACAAAGCCTTCAAACTGATCAAGCGCGCACTGGCCAAAGCCCCGGAGAACCCAACCGCCATGTGGATGGCTGCCATGGCCTACGAGAGCCAGGGCGATTACAAAACGGCAGTAAATTACTGGCAGAACCTGTTACCGAAGGTGAAGGCAAATCCCAGTGACTACCAGGAGGTCCAGGTGCACCTGGCCCATGCCCAGTCCCGCTTGACCGGTAAACCGATGGTCATCCCGAATCCGGAAGCCGTTGCCCAGCAGCAGACAAGCGGCAATGCCGGTGCCAGTGTGACCGCCGTCATCAAACTGGCGGCGAAATACAAACAACAGGTCAAACCAACCGATACCGTGTTTGTATTTGCCCGTGCGGTAAATGGCCCGCGCCAGCCACTCGCGGCCAAACGGCTACAAGTCAAGGATTTGCCTGCTACGATTACATTGAACGACTCGATGGCGATGTCGCCCATGAACAAGTTATCGGATTATGCCCAGGTCTACATCGGTGCCCGTGTCAGTCGTAGTGGTAACGCCATGCCCAGTAGTGGTGATCTGGAAGGGCGCAGTGGAAGCGTGGAAACCAAACAGTCTGGACACAACACAGAAGTGGTAATAAATCAGGAAGTCATGTGATATGCCAATAACATTCCACACATTAAACCTGCAGGCTACCTGGAATGACGCCCAGTGAAGTTTATGACTATGTTGCCTATGCATCCCCCGTCGCCGTGATGTTGGGTTATGCGCTGTTACGCGCATCACGTACCCAGCGTAATATAAAAACCGTTCAAAAGGTGACAGCCGATGGCCTGGTCGAACCCGCCTCACTGCACCCGGTGTTTGATCCCAAGATGTGTGTAGGTTGTGGTGCCTGCGTCAGTGCCTGCCCCGAAGGGGAAGTGATTGGGATGATCCACGGAAAGGCGCAATTGCTCCACCCCACCAAATGCATCGGCCATGGTGCCTGCAAACGTTCCTGTCCATTTGACGCCATTACCCTGGTATTCGGCACGGCGAGCCGTGGTGTCGATATTCCGATGGTAAATTCCAACTTTGAAACCAATGTCCCTGGCATTTTTATCGCTGGTGAACTCGGCGGCATGGGCCTTATCCGCAACGCCGTGGAACAAGGGCGTCAGGCCATGGAGAGCATCGCTAAACTCAGTGGTATTGGTAAAAACAAGAACCGGGATGACGTCATTATCATCGGTGCAGGCCCTGCCGGTTTTGCCGCCAGCCTCTGTGCCCATGAAAAAAAATTACGCTATCGCACGATAGAACAGGATTCTCTCGGTGGCACCGTATTCAAGTTTCCCCGCGGCAAGCTGGTCATGACCGCACCAGTGAAACTGCCCATTGTCGGCACCGTAAAGTTTCGCGAGACCCAAAAGGAAAAGCTGCTCGCCTTCTGGCAGGAAGTAGAAAAACGTACCCAGGTCAAAATCCATTACCGCGAAAAGATGGAGACGATTACGCGCGATGGCGACGGCTTCATCGTCAAGACCAGCAAAGGTGAATATAAGACCCGTGCTATCCTGCTTGCCATCGGTCGACGCGGAACACCACGCAAGCTCGGTGTTCCCGGTGAAGATCAGCCCAAGGTAGTTTATTCCCTGATTGATCCGGAACAGTATCGAAATCAGCACGTCCTCGTCGTGGGTGGTGGTGATGCTGCCATGGAGGCCGCGACCAGTATCGCCGAAGAAGAAGGCACTACCGTCACGCTCTCCTATCGCAGTGAGGCCTTCTCACGTGCCAAGGAGAAAAACCGTAAAAAAGTGGATCAGATGCAGGCCAGTGGTCATCTGAGTGTATTGTTAAAATCCAACGTCAAGGATATCCAGGCAGACAAGGTGTTGCTAGAACATGATGGCAAAATGCTGGAGTTTCCTAACGAAGCTGTCATTATCTGCGCTGGCGGTATACTGCCTACCCCCTTTCTCAAAGAGATCGGGATACAAGTCGATACCAAACACGGCTCCGTCTAGATCGAGTAAAGGCTATGCGATCCACGATTTCCCGTTTTACCATCTTGCTTGTCTTTTTATTGTCCAGCCAAGCCGTGCTGGCCGACGCCATGGACGATGCCATGCTGGCAGTGCGCGTGCGTGATTACGCTCGTGCAGTCCGCTTGCTCTATCCGGTTGCCAAAGCGGGTAACAAGGATGCGCAATACCAGCTTGGAATATTAATTCGTAATGGCCAAGGTACTCGACAGGATCCCAAGGCCGCGGCACAGTGGCTTACCCTGGCCAGCAAACAAGGATTGGCCAAGGCGCAATATGCACTCGGTGTCATGTATCTTGATGGTAATGGTGTCGATGAGAACGATGTCAAGGCCAAACACTGGCTGGAACTGGCTGCAAGACAAGGTCATCACCAGGCCAAAGCCAAACTACAGCGATTGGGCAAGGTGGAAGACACCGATAAGACCAGTCTCGACGGTAAATTGTTGTTAGCCAGCATTCGCGGCGATAGTGGTGAAATCTCCGATCTGCTCAATGCCGGTGCCAATGTCAATTGCCATGACGAGCTGGGCAATACCCCACTGATCATTAGTGCACGCGAAGGCCGCAACAATAGTATCCGGACCCTGCTCAGACAACATGCCCGGGTAAACCAGGCGAACAACGACGGTACCACCGCATTAATGGCAGGCGCAGCTGGCGGCCATGATCAGGTTGTCTCGATGCTGCTAGACCAACACGCTAGCCCTGAACAGAGCGATAAACGCGGTGGTAAAGCACTGATGTATGCCGCACGCGAAGGCCATAACAATGTCCTGCGTACGCTGTTGAGCAGAGGCGCGAGAATCAATGCCGTGGATAAAAATGGCATTTCCGCTTACCAGTGGGCTGTCAAACGGCAACAACCGGCTAGTGCCAGTTTTTTGCTGAAGTCCGGTGCACGCAAACCTGCCGTTCCGGTTAAAAAGAGCGCTAAGCGGCAAATCAATCCCAATAAACTGAAAACCGCCGGTACCCCATATGCCAACTGGACACCGATGATGATCGCTGCCTGGCAAGGAGAAGATGAAATCGTCAAGGATCTGTTGCACGGTAAACATCGAGATTTAAATACGCGCGATGAGGAGGGCCATACCGCACTCAGTCGTGCCGCCTGGAAAGGTCACAATAAGATAGTCAAGGCCCTGCTAGCCGCCGGTGCGAATCCGAACAGCGTACAGTCTAACGGCATGACGCCGCTGCTCTGGGCTGCACGGGAAGGACACAACGATGTCGTTGCTACTTTGTTACAACACCGAGTCGACGTCCGCAGTATGCTGTCCGATGGCACTACCGCGCTCCTGCTCGCCGCCCAATTCGGTCATGGCAACATTGTGGGGCAATTACTCTCACACCATGCCAACCCGAATACAGCGCAGCGTGATGGCATGACTCCTTTCTTATGGGCATGCAAGCAAGGCTACCTGCCCATTGTTAAGGCCTTTCAGGCAAGCGGTGTAAATCTAAAGCAGGCCGATCGCAATGGTGAAACCGGACTGTGGCTCGCCGCCCTCAACAACCGCGCATCTGTTGCCAAGTTTCTGTTGCAGCAGGGCCTTTCCCCCAAGCTGGTCGATAGCGATGGCAACAACCTGCTGGCGCGCACTGCAGCTCTCGGCAATACACAAATAGTCAGACTGTTAATCAGAGCCGGAGCGGAAATCAATCATCAGAGCCACAGTAAAAACACCGCACTGATGCTGGCTGCAGACAACGGTCATAACGATGTCGTTACGAATTTATTAAAGGCCAATGCAGGTGTTAATCTCAGGAACGAGTTTGGCAACACAGCGCTGATGTTTGCCGCTCGCAGCGGAAATGCCGCTATCGTTAAGCTTTTACTCCAGGCTGGCGCCGAACCAGACATGCGCAACCGGGACCGGCAAAATGCCGAGATGCTGGCTGAACATGGCGGCCACCGCGAAGTTGTCAATGTGTTGAAGGAACATCACAGTAAGAACAAATTCCTTGGAATCTTTTAATCAGGTTGGTAAGACGTCATCACTTTTGATCGCATCATCCTGTGGTTGCACATCCTGAAAACCTCGAGTTCCGATCCGGCTGTTAGAAGTCGTGTGTGTATCCCAGGTAGCCGTAATAGTCTTTGACCGTAAAGTCTGATGAGGTTGGCGATGTGGTCTTCGCATACTGATAACCAAATTCCATTTCAAATCGCCAGTTACGCGATGCCCTGTCCTGGATTACAATGCGTGGACGGTACGTGATCCGTTTCAAACCATCGCCATTCTTGCGCAATTCAATGGTCATGCGTGGATTCAGGCGCCAGTTCTTGCTGACCTTGAAACGGCTACTGAAATTCACCGAGGTCGTGTTCGATAGTATATCAGTGTAATAGCGAAGACCCATTATGGTGAGGTCATTGCTGGAGAGAAAGTTATTCGCTACTAGATTTACATTATAGTAATATTGGTTGCCCGTACTGTTCGTAGCATCTACTCCGCCAGAAGCCGGTGTACCACTCAGGTTAGATACTGTGGCATCCCCACTCAATTGGTAGCGCGCACTCAACGGCCTGGATACCGAAACAGTCAATGACTTCATCACACCAGTACGATCTCTCGCCAGCTGCTCCACTTCCGTCAGCGTGAAGGTTTGTCGCAATTGTTCCAGCGTAGTGGCAGTGGTTTGCCCGATCAAGGCATTGGTAGTTGTCAATAACGGACCGTTACGATAATCGGCCGTGACATTATAATTGGTATTATCGTTGCCCCGCCAGTTGCCGACAAACGTGGCCAAATTAAGTTGCTTGTAGTGGCTATCATAATCTGCGATGAAATATATCGTTTTGGAATTATCGGCATACTGGGTCTGGTTACCGATAGCAGTGCGATCAAGAATACCCTGATTAGTCTGATTGATGTAATAAAACTTGGTATCCAGGTTTTTAAAAAGAGACTCGAACTTGACACTGGCCGCATAAAACTTGCGATCCGTATTTATCGAGTCGTCGAGCGTGATGTTATACACCGGAAAACCAGCCAGGAAACTCAATTTCGTGTTGTGACCGAATCGTTTATTAACAATAACACCATCAAACCGACCATATACGCCGTCAGAGTTATGAGTTTGCCGGCCAATCCGCATGGAGACATTATCTTGCTTATCTGCCAAATCATAAAACAATGAATATATTGTACCGTCGCTGGCATTTACTTTATTCAGAAAGTCATAGCGATGACTGGCGGCAAAATCCAGACGTTGATTCCACTCAGTTCCGCGTCGGCGTCCAGATAAAACTAAATTAGAGTCCAATGAATTGTCTATTGTCGTTGCTGGTGTAACATCCGTAGCAAACTTCTGATTACGATAATACTGCGAGAAACTCCCAAAAAAGCCCCAGGTCGGAGTCGGTCCTTGAGATTTTGCCGGAGTGGGTGCTGCTGCCAACTTCGCCACCGGTTTGGACTTTGCGGTAAGCAAACCAGTGAGACGTTGCTTGACCCGTTCTGAATCCGGCCCCGTTGGATACTGTTTGAGATATTTCCGGTACTCAGCCACCGCCTGCGCCGGCAGATTCAGTCGTTCCCAGGCGAGGCCCAGCAACTCCTGTGCTTCCTGATGATATTTCGGATCCGGGTTTTGCAGGATATGCTTGAAATAACTGATGGCAGTACGATATTTCTGACTGATCATTGCCTGTTTGGCCGTGTCCATCAGTTGGGAAAGCTTATCCATCTTCGTACCTGGCGTCACCGTTACTGCTGATTTGGTTGTCACCGCTGTTTGCGCTGGAGGCGCTTCGGACGGCTTCGACGTAATTACGTGTGTAGGGGATGTAATAGATGGTGTTACTGGAGCTGTTACCGATGGCGTTGCCGGTGTGGTTGTCTTGGTTTGCGGCACGGTAAATGCGGTGGTGCTCGACATGCGATCCAAGTTTTGCCGTAAAAACCAGTTCAGTGCAACCTGCCGGTGATCGGTTTTGACCCTGTCGACCCAGACCTCAGGATAAAACGGACGTAAGCGACTGGCATTGGCCTTGGCTAATTTCAATGAGTGAAAATAACCTAACCGTAACTGATAAAGCGTTTTGCGGCCCTGTTCGGTATGAATGGCATAAATATCGTATTTACCTCTGAAATTTTTCAGAATGGGCTGTTTATCCGGGTCTATTGGCTGCGGATCCGTCTGCAGATTGAGAACGTATATCGGTAGGCCGGAGTCAACGTTGACCATCGGCAGGCCTGAATTTTGATTTGCCGCATACGTCTTGCCGGCATGTAATAAAGTGATATCGATACTGTGCTTATCTCGGCTTGCTTCAATCTTGTAGTCAAATTCATGGTTGAATTGAATCGACAAAACACCATTACCTCGCTCATCCTGCTCATACTGAATATCGCGCAATGGATTTCCTGCATGATTACCGACGCTTAAACTGTCCTCGACGCTTGCCATAATACTACCGGCCTGAGTAGTTAAAATCGGTCGCAGTTTGATGTCCAACTGGCTACCACTTTTTTGAGGGAAATGCGAGATGTAGTTCATTGGTTGCTCGAAATGAATCTCCACGCGCAGGTCATCACCCTGAACAGAGACATTTTGACTGGATAATAGCGTGTTTTCTGCACGCACCGGCAATGCCAGGAACGTAGCAATCAGACACAACAAAACTGCAATCGATGTAAAAATATGACCCATTTATTTCACAGCTTTCATGTCGACCGAACTCAGTAATTAGTATGGCGACTTTGATCTTGTAGTTATAGAACGCCAGGCGAACCTGGCTTACTTCCGTTCTTGACTCCGCTCTCCCTTTTTCGGCGCACTATCACATTCACCAGCCGGTTTGGGCGCCATCGAGGTAAATTCGATAAAGATACTTTTCATATCACGTCCCTGCTTGATGCTGATCCCAACATTCTGGTTGGTTTCGAGCACGACAAAACGATTCGATTCCTCGGTCCCATCATAATAGAGATTTTTAATAACAGTTGATAAGCTATTTGGTATTCGAATGTGTTCGCGAATTGATGTGTTGTAATCAGCGAGACCGGTTATCGGCTGAATTGCAATGAGAAAATCGTCTTTCTGGGAATGCGGAAAGTACCAAAGATAATTCACCGGCATAATAAAGCGTATTTCAAGCCGAAGCACATTGGCATCGCTGGCATCAACGGCCTCATCGACAATATGATTACCTGCCGGTTGTGCCCACAGACTAAAAGACATAAATGCAATAGTCACGCATAAAAACCTGCCTGACCATCTAATCCAGGCTTGTTGTATATGATACTTCGTCATCTACATCACTCGTTACTAAATACAGAATCAATCACGTAATCGTACCCTGTATGCGACTACGCATACGTGCACTGTGAAACAGGAAAGCGGTGGATTCGGATTTAAAATTTGTTGCCGCATCCATTTTCAGCTTAATTTGTAGCTGGTTTCCAGGCTGTCGTGCTGTGACAGTCATTGCAATTATTGGTACTCGGTTCATGGTCAGACGATTTACCCGTTGCGATAACGCCATTATGGCAGGAATAACAGGTGCCGATGGCATCGCTGTGATCCATAGTGGCTGGTAACCAAGCTCTCGTACTATGGTGGCAATCTTCACAGACGTTCGTAGTAGATAAGTGATTACTGGACTTACCTGTGGCTATCGTCCCGTTATGGCAGCTATAGCAACTGCCCGTGATCCCAATATGATTGAATCCAGCCGGTGACCAGGCGACAGTCAGGTGACAGTCCCCACAGGAATCGCTGCTTTGAACATGATTGGGAGTTTTACCTGCGGCTTTTATGCCATTGTGACAGGACTGACAGGTGCCGGTAACAGCGGAATGATCCATACGGGCAGGCGTCCAGCTAAACTCCGTGTGGCAATCATCACAAGTATCACCGCTCTGGACGTGTGTTGCATTTTTCTTGGTAGTCGCAATCGTGCCAGACTGGCCGTGGCAGCCTGCACAGCGGGTGGGTGTCCCTCTAAAAATCCCGTAGGCGTGACATGTCTCACAACTAACTCGTGCATGCGCACCGTTCAGCAGGAAACCGGTAGTATCGTGATCGAATTTTGTAGCGGCCTGTGCTGATTGCGAGCATAAACCAAATCCAGCAAGACAAACCGCTGCAATGACCAGACACAAGGCCGGCAGACTGAATCCGATTTTATGTTGAAAAAATTTATTTTTATTCATTTTTCACTCTACTTTTTGTTATATCTCAGAAACCGTTCATCTGGATGTCTTTAAACGATGTGGTGTTATGACAACGATCGCAGCGTGAGCCAAATTGGCCATTATGCACATCGTCAACCCGGTGACAGTTAATACATGTCCTTGGGGTCGATTCTATAACTTTGACGGCTTCGCTATGGCAGCTGTAACAATGGACTTTGGCATGTTTGCCGTCCAACTTAAATTGTGACTGGGTATTGTGATCGAATCTCCAGATCTTCCAGCCATTTGGGGTATGACAGCGATCGCAGTTCAGACCTAATTTACCATGGTGGGTGTCATCCGATTTATGGCAAGAGTTACATTCAATTGATGCATCTTTATAAGAAGATGATAAATGACATTCTTCACAGGGGACGACTGCGTGTAATCCAATCAGGGGGAATTTAGTGATGTCGTGATCAAAGCGGACCTTCTTGCGCCAGCCAAACGTGTTGTGGCAGTTTTCGCATTTATTGCCCTGTTGCCCCTTATGCACGTCATCCAGCTTGTGGCAGCTCACACAATCCATTTTCAGCTTGACATTGTAAATATTCTGCGTGTGACATGAAGTACATGCCACCTTGACATGTTTTCCCTGGAGTTTGAATTTAGTTTCTCGATCATGATCGAAGTGAATCCGGCTCCAGCCCTGTTCACTGTGGCAATCTTTGCACTTGACTCCGAAACGACCTGCGTGTTTGTCATCGTGTTTATGGCATGAATAGCAATCGGATTTAATCTTGACCTTATAGGGATCCTGCTTGTGGCACGCATCACACTCTACCTTGATGTGCCGTCCTCGGAGCGGAAAATCCGTATCCTTGTCGTGATCGAATTTCAGTTTTTTCCAGTTATATTCGTTATGGCACTTTTTGCAATTCGTGCCATTGCTGCCCTGATGAACATCATCCAGCTGGTGACAGGCATAACATTTCACCGGCGTTTTCAGATAGTGCTCACTGGTGTGACAGCTGGTGCAAGCGGTTTTTTTATGTGCCCCAACCAACGGGAAATGCGTCTTATCGTGATCATAATGGATATCGCGCCAGTGCTTTTCATTGTGGCAACTGTCACATTGATAAAACACCTTACCCATGGTGACAGCCTTATGCGGACTTTCCTTTTCATGGCAGCGATAACAGGCATGTGGTGCCTCGGCGTATTTTTTGCCAGTCTTGTGACAGGCATTACAACTGGTCTTTGCATGTTGCCCACGTAACGGGAAATCCGTGAATTGATGATCAAATGTTAGCTTGTCCAGTTTAATAATATCCGCATCCCTGCCCTTGTGATCCGTATGGCAGCTCTTGCAAGTCTGTTTTCTGACCTGGACCTTCCTGCCATGAAAACCGCTGCGACTGTTTATGTCCTTTCTGATTTCCTTGTGGCAATCAAGGCATAATTCAGACTGGCGTCTACGGTCGAAGCGATCATGGCATTTGGAACATTCGTGTTCGACTTTGGCGTGTCCCTTGATCAGGGGACCCGGCATGATCAATGATTCGATTGATGCCCCCTGACTAGATGTTGAAAATCCGAGTGGTATCATCGCGAGCACAAGCAGTAGTGTTCGTCTCAATAATTTCACTTAATGCACGCCTAATACGCATGTACCGCAATGACATGGACGATTCCGGATACCACCATCATGAGGAATAAAGGAAAATGCATGACATGCCAGATCGAAAATAGGTGTGCATATAACGATAATTGCCCGGACTTACGCACACACAGATAATACTCACGAAACAGATACATCGATTCTGATGTGAACCGGTGCTGCACCTTGCGATCCCACTTGTTCTTTCGCGCAAGGAGGCGTAATTCCTGGTTCATGGTATGTTTGATCCGGGACAACAACCAGCGTGCTCTTACGTAGAGCGCCGGCAACAGGAATAAATGCAGGAGAAAAACCCGCTTTCGCAGCATGAGCCGCTCATACCCTTTCATATATTCGATGATACGCGGCGATAGCTTGGTATGCTGCCCCAGGTTGCTGCGGGTAATTTGCAGATCCTTGCGCAACTCCTCCAGGGTTGCCCGATGGCCGTACAAACCAAAGTGAATCCGGGTATATAAAAACCGCCCCACCAGGCCACTGGAGGCAACTAGCAACATACACAACAAGGCGACGTTACTATTGGTCGAACCCAGGTGGAAATTGGAATGAAACAGGATTAATACCGGTCCGATGACACCGAACAGCATGTGGGTGCGAAACCAGAATTTCACCGAGCCCCAGCTCTGCATGAAGCGGAGTTTCTTGCGCAAAGGATAGAACAATAAGATGGCCATTAAGGAGCCACCAATAATGCCGAGTTTGTAGCCCCAACCGTCTGCGGCACTCAGATAGCTATCCGCACGGTGTTCCCAGCCAAAAAGCAGGGCTGCAATCACGGCGATACTAAACAGGAAAGTACCCAGTCGTCTTGGAGAAAAAGTCGGTAATGACTCATCCTGAAACTGGCCTTTCGACAAGCGAAATTGCGAATTCGTTGTATCCACCGGTAACGCCTCTGTTGAATTTACCCCATAACAAACCCTCAGGCGCACTTAAATCGATGCCCCCGAAGTCTACCTATATATCGACAACATAGAGAGTAGGTAAAAGCTGTAGAAACTGGTGTGAGTATAGTCACAAATTACCGAGTCTTTAGGTGGGTATAAAAAGCCCCTGGATGAGTCACATCCAGGGGCGAGACTTTAATTTAAATTAACGTATTTTTATTGAGGTGTAATTAGGTACTGTATCAGCGTCTGGGCAGTAAAGTCATCGTCGCCAAGATTATTAAACGGCGTCGGAAAACCCCGTGCTGCTATATCAGAATTTACTGATATAGCACTCACATCCAGATCCCCCGTCACCACATCATAGCTGTCTGCGCTGGCCTGGGTATTTGCGAAATTGAAAATGGCTGGATTGCGCCCGTTAATCGCCGACAGTTTCAGCACGAGATAATCCGTAGACGTTGCCGGTACTGATACCACCTGTCCACGCACCTGGGACAACTCCATCCGCACATACCCATTGAGAGTGGAGAACTGCATAGCACTGGTGCTGTCACTGGTTACAGTACCAAACGCCGTGATGCGCTGGCCCACCGAAATCTCGGCAATGCTATGGGTACCGGCATCCAATTCTTTGGTCACGATCGTGCTGGGATCCAGGTTCACCGTGACATTATCATTGAAGACCACCGTGCCATCGCTGCGCACGAGGGTGACTCCACGCAGCGTCACAGTACTTCCACTCCGGGCAATCACGCTGCCCTTGACCACATCCAGGTCACCGCCCGGCACAGAACTACCGGCATGGACCTCATCCGCTTCAAAACGCAAGGGATTTAACCGCAGATGACCTATGGCCACCACCGCGGTGTACTGGGATTCATTCGCCAGGACCGTCAGACCAGCACTACCAGTGTAGGAGTTTCCGTCGATCTCAAATACAGTGGTGTCACTGGTATGAACATGAAACTGACCATAGGTGTTTGTCTTATTCAGGATGCGACGAAAATAGGGGCGGATATACAGATCATACGTCCCCGCGGTGACGTCAACGGTCTTAAGCGGTCCCCGCAGACGGTGTAACTTAGGCGATTCCTTATCCACCGTGGCAATCAGCACCGGATCCACGTTGATTGAGGCGGTGTAGCCATTGGTGCTGTCCCCATTCAGGGTCACGCTATTGGATTTGGCCAGGTTGAAGTCGAACATGATATACCGTGCCAAACCTGGCGCGATGGGGACATTGCGATCCAGCTGTACGTGCATGTCCATAGTTGTAACCGCCTGACCACTGCTGTCGAGTATCTCAGTGACTGGCGCCGCATTCCCGTCAGGGTCCTCCACCTCGATCTGGGCATTGCTGTAATCCAGGGTGACGATAGCCTCCTTGTAGGCACCCAGCGGTACCGTGGCCGCCGTCAGAAACTCAGTCAAATCCGTGTACTGGGCAAAGTCGACCCGGGTGGTCAGTGGCAGGGTTTCCACCACCCGTCCATCAGCATGGACCAGCTTGATAGACAGGACATCGACGGTAAAGGTCAGGAAATCGCCCGGGGCATCAGTAAGGCCCAATACGGCTGTCCCATTGCCGCTTGTACTCGAACTGTCGCTACTGCCACCGCCACACCCGGCCAGTGACAGGACCATAAACAGGCCGAGCAGCATGGCCAGCCAGCCAAAATGGAGATGTTTTCGGGCACGTTCCCCCGAATTGGATAAGTTGTTCATGTTCGCCTCCTGATAAGTTTTTGCTTTTACCGGCTTTTTCTGCCGCCTACCAGGAATAACGCACGTAGGGAGAAGCGGTTGACAGCATCCGGGTGAATTTGACTCCCCGCGTGGCAGATTCGGTTAAAATAACAATAGTAAAAAGCAAGTTAGTGAGAACCATGCCCAAATTGGAATTTGATCAGGAACTGATCCAGCGGTACGACACGTCCGGTCCGCGCTATACCTCGTATCCCACAGCCGCCCAGTTCAGTACTGATTTTACGGCCGAGGCCTATCGTCAACAGGCCACACTGAGCAACGAAAATGGGCAACCGTTATCTCTGTATTTTCATATCCCGTTTTGCGACACCATTTGTTTCTATTGTGCCTGTAATAAGGTCGTGACCAAGAACCGTGCACATGCCCAGCCCTATCTGGAAAATGTCTACAAAGAAATTGCCATGCAATCTTCGTTGTTCGATCCGGATCGCACGGTAGATCAGTTGCATTGGGGTGGCGGTACACCGACCTTCATCAGTCATGATCAGATGCGTGAACTGATGCGGATCACGCGCGAGCATTTCCAACTGCACGATGACGACACGGGCGAATACTCCATCGAGGTCGATCCGCGCGAAGCTGATGCCGAGACCATCGCCCTGCTCCGGGAACTGGGCTTCAATCGCCTGAGCCTGGGTGTTCAGGATTTTGATCCGCAGGTACAAAAAGCCGTTAACCGTCTGCAAAGTATCAAACAGACCGCGGAAGTCTTGCATGCTGCGCGTGCGACCGGGTTTCACTCCGTGAGCGTGGATCTGATATACGGCCTGCCCCATCAATCTGTAGCCACCTTTCATACCACCCTGGAGACCGTGCTGGAACTGTCACCGGATCGCCTGTCCGTATTTAATTACGCCCACTTGCCAGATCTGTTCAAGACACAACGCCAGATTAATGCTGCGGATTTACCCACGCCGCAAACCAAGTTGGCCATCCTGCAGGACTGCATCGAAACCCTGACTGCAGCGGGTTACGTATATATAGGTATGGACCACTTCGCCAAACCCGATGATGAACTGGCTCGCGCCCAGGCCAACGGCACGCTGTATCGCAACTTCCAGGGCTACTCCACCCATGCAGATTGCGATTTGATCGGCCTCGGTGCCACGTCCATTGGTAAGGTTCACGACTGCTACAGCCAGAATCTGCGCACCCTTGATGAATACGCCCGATGCATAGGCAGAGATGCATTGCCGGTTTTTCGCGGCATCACGCTGGGTACGGATGACAAGCTGCGTCGCGAGATCATTACCCAGCTCATCTGCCACTTCGCACTGGACATCCCCTCGATCGAACAGCGTTATGGCATTCAGTTTGCTGACTACTTTGGCGGTGCCATTGCCCAGCTGCAAATGATGCAGGACGATGGCCTGCTTCACCTCGACACACAGCGGATTGAAGTGAGTGCGCGCGGTAGCCTGTTGATTCGCAATATTTGCATGACTTTCGACAAATACCTTGCCAGCAGCGGCCAACGCTTCTCCAAGGTTAT
Organism: Thiohalomonadales bacterium; assembly: GCA_040235555.1. GTDB lineage: Bacteria > Pseudomonadota > Gammaproteobacteria > UBA6429 > Thiohalophilaceae > RI-92. The sequence goes on from JBECKZ010000065.1 coordinate 21,839, forward strand.
CTGATACCACCGGTATACCCAGTTCTGCGGGGATATTGATAATATTAGAGTTTTCTAATATTATCAGCAGTGTGTTGATACATCCACAGTGCATGCCATGTTAAGGCGCTGCACTCCAGAGTTTAGCCTTGGAGCATTAGTCAGCACTACAAACACAGCTATTCGGCAATCATGCAGATATCTTTGCAGACTGTGAACATCACACTGCCCGGTTCACCACTGCATGCTATTGTTTACTCTCATTCAGGAAGTACTCGTACTTATGAATTGCAATATTGATTGTACAGCGGAAGTACTCAAGGCAATCGCGCATCCCACCCGCCTCAGGATCCTGTGCACCCTCAACCTGCAGGAGTTACAGGTGCAAACCCTGGTCGAGAAAACCGGCACCACCCAAAGCAATATTTCTCAACACCTCGCACTGATGAAAGAACGCAAGATCCTGGTAACCCGTCGTGATGCCAACCGGATCTACTATCGAATTCGAGACCCGCAATTGGTTGAACTGATCCAGTTGATGCGCGATATCTATTGCCCCAGGGCCGCTTGAGTCGAAAACCGCCGCATGGACTATGACTTTTGCAAATATGGCAAAGTCGGTAGAATCTGCTGCACTCACTTGCGCTAGCCAATACTTCGTTTAATTCCATTTATCCATGTCCAGCCTGTTACTCTATTGTCGACCTGGTTTTGAGGTGGAGTGCGCCAGTGAAATACAGGAACTGGCAGCAGAGATTAAGGCCGACACCCGTTATGAGCCGCGCTGCGGCTATGTCCTGTTTAATCCGACCGACACAAATGCAGCGAAGGAATTGCATGACCGGCTGACATTTACTGAACTGGTATTTACCCGGCAATGGTTTATCGTGTGTGAATTTGTCAAAGACCTGCCGCGCGGTGATCGGATTGCGCCCCTGATCAGCAGTGCTCACAAGTTGGGCCAGCGCTTTGGTGAGGTGTTTATCGAAACACCTGACAGTGAAACCAGCAACCCTCTGTTACCCTTGTGCCGCGCCTTACAGGAACCACTGAATAAAGAACTGCAAACCGGTTCACTGCTTGTGTCATTTACTCAATCCGATTTGCGTCTACATATCTGTTTCTTTACCACAGACTATGCTGCGGTCGGCTATAGCCTGATCAAGAACAGCGCCGCCTGGCCTATGGGTATCCCACGACTGCGCCGATTGCGCGACGCACCCAGTCGTTCCGCTTTAAAACTCGAAGAGGCCTTGCTGGTCTTGTTGAACGACGAACAGTGCAAGAACTTGCTGCACCCTGGCATGCTGGCCGTTGACCTCGGCGCCGCCCCCGGGGGCTGGAGCTGGATCATGGCCCGCCGGGGCCTTCGGGTACTTGCCATTGATAACGGCCAGTTAGCGGGCAGCGCAGTGGCGACTGGTCTGATTGAACACATTCGTGCAGACGGTTTCCGTTATCGACCGGAACAGCCCGTGGACTGGTTGTTGTGTGACATGGTGGAGCAACCCACCCGCATTGCCGAACTCATTGGTTTGTGGTTTGTGCGCGGATTTTGCCGGCATGCCATCTTTAATCTTAAATTGCCAATGAAAAAGCGCTACCAGGAATACAAACGTTGCCTAAAAACCCTGCGCGGGATGCTTGCCCAAACCGGTCTCGACTATGAACTGAGGGCACGCCAGCTTTACCATGATCGGGATGAGATAACCTTATGCATCACCACCCAGGGACGTCATTACTAATTCAGATCACCTGAACTGCAGCTGAATTTGCTCTCATCTTATGTACACTTGCAATTTTTTTATTTACCGCGCGACGGATAGTCCAGCTCGGGACGTTTTCTAACATAACGTAACAACGCGTTTCACTGAGGAAAACCTTATGAAAAAATCTGTCATTTCCGGCTTGCTTGTCAGTGGCCTGCTTTGCTGCACCCTGGCCCTGGCAGACAACGGTGGCACCAGCAAGTTTATGCACTACTTTGACACTAATAAGGATGGTGTAGTCACCCAGGACGAGTTTGAAGCAGCCATGAAGACCCGCTTTGAACAGATGGACAGCAATCACGATGGCAGTGTCAGCCGGGAAGAATTTTACAATTACCTGAAGCAGCGTCGGATCGAACACAAACAGGCCCGGCTCAAACAAATGGACAGCAATGGTGATGGTCAGGTCAGCCAGGACGAATACCTTGCATATCAATCCAAAAAGGCCCAATCGCGCTTTACCAAGCTGGATAAAAACCATGACGGGCTCCTGAGTGCCGATGAACTGGATAAACGTGGTTGTCACCGTCGGCATCACGGTGGCAAAGGTTTATTCCACAAGCTGGATACAAATCATGATGGTGTCGTCACCCTGGACGAGAGCCGCACCGCCTGGACGGCCTGGTTCAATCGTCTCGACAGCAACGGCGACAAAGTCGTAACCAGTGAGGAAGTCAACGCGTTTCGTGGCCATCACTTTGCGCCGAAATCCGCTCAGTAATAATGACTGTGTAATGGACCCTTCAGCGATAGAGACACAACAGCTCCGGCAAATTGCGCAAGGCGACAAACACGCCTTTGCGCAATTGCTGTCTGCCTATCTACCCTCACTGCTGGGCTTTATCAAACGTTATGTGAAGGAACCGGCACAAGCCGAGGACATTGCACAAGAGACGTTTCTACGGGTCTGGCAACGAGCCGGTGACTGGCAACCACGCGAACACTCACCACGCAGCTGGATCTATCGCATCGCGTATAACCTGTGTATTGATCTTATCCGCAAACAAAAACCGACAACAGATGCTTTGGATGAGTTGATTGCACCAGACTCGCCTGAATCCGAAGTCATTGAACAGAATCAACACCAACATTTGCGCACGGCGATACAAAGCTTGCCGGAACGACAGCGCACTGCGCTCTACCTTTGTGCATTTCAGGGACTGTCCAACAAAGAAGCGGCAAGCATCATGTCTCTGGGCGTTGACGCATTGGAATCCCTGCTGGCACGTGCACGCCGATCATTGCGCAACTATTTTGCATCTCTGGAAGGTGAACACCATGAGTCTAACCTATCTTTCCTCCGCTGAACGCCGGGCCCGTGAGATTCTGGAAGCCTACGGCAGTTCGCCGTCATGCTGGCCTGCGGAAGAACGCCAGACCACACTGGATTGCATCGCCCTCTCACCGGCATTGCAACTGTACCGGGCACAGCTCGCCGAGCTTGACCAGCGCATCCAGGCCGAGCAGGCGGCAACATTATTACGGATTGGCGATGCCGAAGCTCTGCAACAGCGTATCCTTGCTCAGCTGCCCGCACAATCCGGCACATCCGCCTCAGATAAGACCAGGCTGGGGCAACGACTGCTCCGCTGGCTGGTTATGCCACGCTTTGCCTTCGCGCTGACCAGTGTTGCCGTTCTCGCAGTGATAATGATGATGCCGAGATCACCGTCAATCGATGTGCCGCCCCAGACGACCTCGCAATATGCAGCCTGGTCATGGTACGACATCACCGGCCAGGACCTGCCTGCGACCAGCGCCACAAGTACGCTGACCATGACGGATTTTATCGATCTGGAATTGGACGAAGACGGCGGTTAACAGCTTGTTGAAGAACTACTGCACTTGTCATGTTGGCGTTGCCAAGGCTAAACATGGCATGAAAAAATAACGCCGTCACCATTATGTATTCGTAATCCAATGAGCCGTTATCGTACCCCTATCCCTGCATCTTCCCCCTACATCACGCCAGAGGGTTATGCCCGTCTGGAACAAGAGCAGCACGAGTTGTGGCGTCGCCGCGCCGAGGTAACCAGGGCCCTGACGGCTGCTGCCGCAGAAGGCGACCGTTCAGAGAATGCCGAATACATCTATCGTAAAAAGGAATTGCGGGAAATCGACCGACGTATTCGCTATTTGCAAAAACGCCTGCCTATCCTGAAGGTTGTCTCGCAGCCTCCCTCTGATCCCGGTCGGATCTTTTTCAATGCCGAAGTAAAACTGGAGGATGACAACGGCCAGGTTTTCAGTTATCGGATTGTCGGTGCAGATGAGCTGGATACAAGCCTGGGGCACATCAGTATCGATGCACCACTGGCCAAGGCCCTGCTTAAACATCAGGAAGGAGATGAAATCCGCTTCCAGTCGCCACAAGGTGAGCAGTATTTTCTTGTACTGAAAGTACGCTATCCAAACCTCTGATACTCACATCAAAAACCGTTTTTCGCAACTCGCTCCAATCAAGCATACATGATCATGCCAGCTTGACAGAACCCCTAAGAATTAGGGATGATTTCTTCGTTCTCCAATATATAGACTGATGCAATTTTCAAGATTGCCAGACGATGCTCGTGATAATGATAAACGATAACAACTCGATCCTGACACGAGTCACGCCCGCATTGTGACAGAACAACCATATACATTGCCGCCGGGTACCCAGTTTGATAATTTCCAGATTCAGCAGGTACTTGGTGTCGGTGGTTTTGGCATTACCTACAAGGCTATTGATATGAGCCTTGCTTGCCAGGTGGCCATCAAGGAATACTTCCCGATCCACCTGGCTGTACGTTCACCCAACACTTTTCAAATTCAACCCAAGACTCGTGCCGATACGACGATGTACGAGACCGGCCTGCAGCGCTTTATGGATGAAGCCCGGCTGCTTGCCAGGTTTACTGATCCGTATATTGTGCGCGTCCGCCGCTTCATCGAAGATAACGGCAGCGCCTATATCATCATGGACTACGAAGAAGGCCTGCCCTTGAGTCGTTATCTGATGCGCTCCAGCACCCTGAATGAAATGGAACTCAAACTGATCTTCCAGCCGGTGCTTAAGGGTTTACGTACGTTACATACCATGAACGTGCTACACCGGGATATCAAACCGCCCAATATCTATTTGCGCTCCGGTGGCAGTCCAATCCTGCTGGATTTTGGCGCCGCCCGTCAGGCGGTCAACATGCAGGACCGCGAGATCATGAAGCTTGGTACCCATTACTATGCCCCGTACGAACAATTCACCAGTAGTGAACCGCAGGGACCCTGGACAGATATATATAGTGTTGGCGCAACGCTGTATCACTGCCTGACTGGGCAACCACCGACGCCATCCTTGGATCGGATATCCGCAGCACATGCCGGGCGCCGTGATCCACAGTTGCCAACCATCCTCGCCAGTAAGGATCGTTATAGCCCGGAATTACTTGCATGTGTTGACTGGATGCTGCAATTACGCGCTTCAGACCGACCGCAGTCCAACGATGAACTGATTCCCCTATTCGACAATGCGGGTGACCCGGTGTCGACAGGTACTGTCCTGTCGAAAAATGATATGGACTGGGATGCGGAGCTCATTTGTCGGGCCGAACAGCTTCTGTCGGAACACCTCGGCCACCCGGCGGACATCCTTGTCAGGCAAACTGTCAGCCGCGTCTACACCGTGGAAGATCTGTATCATGCGCTGTCCGAGCACATCGAATCGGCTGTCGCGCGTGAGCGATTTATCAAGGCAGTCAATACGATTGCGCCCACTACCTCAACCCTGAATCGACGCTATCATGCCACGACTACCCCGTTGGCGATGCCCTCCCCAGATTCAACATCCACCTCGCCAGCACGCCCCCTCGACGAGACCCTGATCGAGAAATTAATCCAGCAACTGGCTTACCACATCGGTCCCATGTCCCGCTTATTGGTACGCCAGGCTGTGGAAGCCAACTATGACCTTGAACAAATTGTCGATATACTGGCACGGGAGTTACCCGACAAAGCAGAGCGCGAACGCTTCCGCAAACAATTTGCAGTCACATAATAACAATGCGCATTATTGCAACATTCAATCTGGTCCTGATCGGCGTAAGCGTCGTGGCGGTGTCGTGCAGCTGTTTATTCAGTTATGCCATCTCTCAGCAAAATGCCAAATATTCGGGCATCCGGCGCGCGGGGATGAAAGTGCGCCGCAATAATCTCAATCCCGTCATCCAGATTGCCACCCAGGCCAACGAAATCAGCATGGGTAATTACAGATCACAGAATTTTAAAAAGACGACAAGGACGACCTCTCGATACTTGCCGCCTCGTTTAATTGCATGCGCCGGGGTCTAAAATAGACATGCGTATATTCGAGGACAAGAACAAGAATTATTTTTGAATGGTCCATAACCTGAATCCTGGCGTGTAACCTCAATCGCACGACAGGTATAACGGGGCATGGTCTGGTTTCAGATGTGGCAACTATGAAGAAACAAACCAGCAAATCGTTTTACTGGGCGATGACATTCATCGTGCTTACCCCATTGGTGATCAGTCTTATCCTGATCTGGGTGGGCTATGTTCGTATACATGAATTCGTTGCCAACCAGAACCACATCGCACACTCTTCTATTGAAATCCTGTCAGAAGATATTGGCAACATCATCGATGAAAACCAGCGCCTGGTGAAAATATTTTCTGAAGATTATATCGAGATGATTGCAAAGCTGGCAGCCAAGCCGGATGATTTAAAGCTGCGCGAGATGTTGCACAAACGCATCAAACGATTTTTTCCCCATGCCTTTGCCTTCACTATTGCCGATAGCCAGGGCAACCCGTTACTGGATGATTTTGACGGTTTTGTCGGGGATATCTGTATCAATGACATGCGCAAAATGATTGCCACCAAGAAATTCGCTGTGCGCATCCATCCCAATCCTTATGTTTACCACTACGACACCATGGCGACCTGGGAATACAAGGGTAAAAGCGGGATATTTTTCGTCAGCTTTGCCCCCGAGACCATTTCCCACCTCATGCGCGCAGCAAGCCCGGCGGGACATCACTTGATGTTACTCATCAAGGCAGAGGACTATCTGATGGAAATCACCGAAAAGGGAGCACGCAATACCACGATTCGGGAGGACTATCACCTGA
>JBECKZ010000196.1:0-11199 GCA_040235555.1 Thiohalomonadales bacterium
GGCTTGTTTATGACTGCATCTATATGCGATCAAAGACCGAATAGTCTTTTGTGAATATAGACTGCAAAAAAGCATTTAACTTATTGATTTTAAATAATTAAATGTAGTCGGTGGTGAATTTGCTCACTCATTAGAGTGTAGTTTGATTGAGAGTATTCCTGTCATAAGAGATCGAATCTCTCCACCCCGACCAAATTTAGTTTGAAATGGGTAGTAGAGATTTGAACTCCCGACGAGATAAATGGGCAGTTCGACCACAAATCATAGATTTGTGGAACATCCGAGCGTAGCGAGGATGACCTGAAAGGCGAGGGCGGTAGCCTGAGTAATCTCTCCACCCCGACCAAATTCCTGGTTGTTTGGTAAACTCGACCCAAGAAATAGTTTGCGCCCGTAGCTCATCTGGATAGAGCATCGGCCTTCTAAGCCGAGGGTAGCAGGTTCGAGTCCTGCCGGGCGTGCCAGAAAATGAGAAAATCGCAGGCTGAGGTGATTTGTGCAAGGCTTGCAAATTGTGCGACTCGAACCTGCTACGAAATTCAATTAGCCTGGTTCGACCAACTGGAGAAGCCAGTTGGGACGCATGTAGTGCGCCCCGGAGGGGTGAGCTCCGTAGGAGCGAATCAATCCTGCCGGGCGTGCCAGAAATATACCGGTTTATGGTGGCTGTAGCTCAGTTGGTAGAGCCCCGGATTGTGATTCCGGCCGTCGTGGGTTCGAGTCCCATCAGCCACCCCAATTTGGGGCCATTAGCTCAGTTGGTAGAGCAGGAGACTCTTAATCTCTTGGTCCAAGGTTCGAGTCCTTGATGGCCCACCAAATTTCCCTTTTGTTATAACAAGTATCATCAAAATTGAGCGATTCTTGTACTTCCCTGTGAGTTGTGGCGGTATTACTGTTTGTGCAAGTCAGGTTACCGCTAAACCCTGAGTCCCGGTATAATCCGCTGTTTTAGAATCCTGAATTTGTTATTTTTCGCGAAAGTGGCGGAATTGGTAGACGCGCTGGATTTAGGTTCCAGTGGGTAACCCCGTGAGAGTTCGAGTCTCTCCTTTCGCACCAGAATTGGCTATTTAACTGTAAATAAAAGGTTTGTCTATGCAAGTGTCTGTTGAAAATGTGAGTCCCTTAGAACGTCGACTGACGATATCTGTCGAAGCGACACAGATTGATGAAGCCGTTCAGAAGGAACTGCAAAATCTGTCACGCCGGGTCAAAATCAAGGGTTTCCGGGCGGGCAAAGTGCCGATGAAGGTGGTCGCGCAGCATTATGGGCAGAATGTTCGCTTGCAGGTGATGCAAGACGTCATGCAATCCAGTTTTTATGAAGCCGTGACCCAGGAAAAATTGCGTCCCGCCGGTGCCCCCAGCTTTGAGCCAGTATCCACCGATGCCGGGAAAGAATTTGAATACAAGGCCACATTCGAAGTTTATCCCGATATTTCGCTCGCGGACTTCAATTCCGTTTCACTGGAAAAACCAGTGTGTGAAATTACTGAAGGTGATGTCGATGCCATGCTGGAAACCATTCGCAAGCAACACATCACCTGGCAGCCGGTAGAGCGGGCGGCAAAGACAGAGGACAAGGTTACTATCGATTTTGCCGGTACCGTGGATGGTGTGGCTTTTGAAGGTGGTAGTGGCACGGACATGGCTGTGGAAATTGGCAAAGGCCGCCTGATTGCTGGTTTTGAAGATGGCCTCGTCGGATTATCCATCAGTGATGAGAAGACATTGGATTTGACCTTTCCAGAGCAATATCACAAACAGGAGCTGGCAGGTAAACCTGTACAATTTGCGGTGAAGGTTAAAAACGTTGAGGAACCTGTCCTCCCGCCAGTTGACAGCGATCTGGCTAAAAAACTGGGTGTTGAGGAAGGTGACCTGGATAAATTACGCTCTGAAGTGAAGCAGAACATGGAACGCGAACTCGATAATTCCCTGGCGAGTATGCAAAAGAAGGCCGTGATGGACAAGCTGTTGGAGGTCAATCCCATTGAGGTGCCTCACTCCCTCGTCGAAAGTGAATCGCAGGCTCTGGCCCAGCAAATGGCAGCCAACCTGGAGCGTCAGGGGATGTCACGGGAACAAACGCAACTTGCACCCAGCATCTTCGAAGCAGAAGCAAAACGGCGTGTTAGCCTCGGACTTATCATGTCAGAAATCGTTAAACGCAATGACCTCAAGGCGGATGAAAAGGCTGTACGGGCACGAGTAGACGCGATAGCCGAACCGTATGAACACCCTGACCAGGTAGTGAAGTGGTACTATGGTGATAAACGCCGTTTAGCGGAAATCGAATCGCTGGAGATCGAAAGCCAGGTGGTCGATTGGATTCTTGGTCAGGCAAAAGTGACCGAAAAAAACCTGACTTTTAATGAAGTAATGTATCCTAAAGGTCAGGAAAGTTAATCAAATAACCTCATTCGATAAGCCCTAAAAGGAAGCAGCGACGTGACCGATAAAAGTTTCAACATGGAATGGCCAAATACAATCCGTAACCAACTCGTTCCCATGGTGGTAGAACAAACTTCGCGGGGGGAACGCGCTTACGATATTTACTCAAGACTGCTCAAGGAGCGTGTCATCTTTATCGTGGGACCGATTGAGGACCATATGGCCAATTTGGTGGTAGCGCAGTTATTGTTTCTGGAATCTGAAAATCCGGACAAGGATATCCATTTGTATATTAATTCACCGGGTGGCTCTGTTACCTCTGGGATGTCCATCTATGACACCATGCAGTTTATCAAGCCAGACGTCAGCACTATGTGTATAGGCCTGGCTGCTAGCATGGGGGCGGTGTTATTAACCGCAGGGGCAGCCGGCAAGCGCTATTGTCTACCTCACTCCCGGACGATGATCCACCAGCCACTGGGCGGCTTCCAGGGCCAGGCTGCGGATATCGAAATCCATGCCAAGGAGATCCTGAGTACCCGGGAACGATTAAATGCGCTGCTTGCCAAACATACAGGGCAGCCTATTGAACAAATTTCCAAGGATACCGATCGGGATTTCTTCATGAGTGCGGAGGAATCCGTAAAATATGGCCTGATTGACCAGGTATTGGACAAACGGGCGATTAAGGCGGATTGATTTGATACAAATCATCCGTTTGTGCGCTAAGCTGAGATAAGATATACAAAATATTTTTACGGAAAACCCCTACGGTTAAGGGCTTGATAAACGGATGATTTCGATGCAAGGTGTGAATAACACCATGAAAATGAGGTAACAAGGCAATGGGTGACGAGAAGAACAGCTCAGGTGACAACGGCAAATTGCTGTACTGTTCCTTCTGTGGCAAAAGCCAGCATGAAGTTCGCAAGCTGATTGCCGGCCCTTCTGTATTCATTTGCGATGAATGTGTTGAGCTATGCAATGACATCATTCGCGAAGAAGTCCAGGAGCATGCCTCGTCTGTCAGTGGGAAGAAATTACCAACACCTCATGAAATTAATGAAAGCCTTGATGAGTATGTAATTGGCCAACACAAGGCCAAACGCGTTCTGTCAGTTGCGGTCTACAACCACTACAAGCGTTTGGAGACCGGGCAGCGCAAGGACGATGTCGAACTGGCTAAAAGTAACATCTTGTTGATTGGTCCTACTGGTAGCGGTAAGACATTGCTCGCCGAGACCTTGGCGCGTCTTCTGAATGTGCCATTTACCATTGCTGATGCCACCACCCTGACCGAAGCCGGCTATGTGGGTGAGGATGTTGAGAACATCATTCAGAAGCTGTTGCAAAAATGTGATTACGATGTAGAGAAGGCTCAAACCGGCATTGTCTACATAGACGAGATCGACAAGATCTCACGCAAATCCGATAACCCGTCCATTACCCGAGACGTGTCCGGGGAGGGGGTTCAACAGGCTCTGCTCAAATTGATTGAGGGCACTGTTGCCTCAGTGCCACCCCAGGGTGGTCGCAAACACCCGCAGCAGGAATTTCTTCAGGTCGATACCTCCAACATTTTGTTTATCTGTGGTGGCGCATTTGCCGGCCTGGATAAAATTATCCGCGATCGCTCCGAGCGGGGTGGTATCGGTTTCTCTGCTGAAGTGAAAAGCAAGAACGACAAGAAGAGCATTAGTGATGTCCTGCAAACGGTTGAGCCTGAGGACCTGATCAAATATGGTCTGATTCCGGAATTTGTCGGTCGCTTACCGGTGGTGGCCACCTTGAGCGAACTTGATGAAGATGCTTTGGTTCAGATTCTTACCGAACCCAAGAATGCGCTGACCAAGCAATACCTGAAACTGTTCGAGATGGAAGGCTGTGAGCTGGAATTCCGTATTGAGGCGCTGCGTGCTGTCGCGCGCAAGGCGATGGAACGGAAAACCGGTGCCCGTGGCCTGCGTTCGATTCTCGAGCATGTATTACTCGATACCATGTATGACTTGCCATCCATGAGTAATATCGAGAAAGTAGTTATCGACGAGTCTGTCATCGAGGCCGATGGCAAACCGTTGTACATCTACGAGGGTTCGGATCAGCTGGCAGCCTCTGACGATCGCTAAGTCTCTGGGCGGGTCCCTCCAGGATGAGGTGAATGGATTTCACCTGGAACAATTGAAAAGGGGTGTGCCTGACCGCATATCCTGTTCATAGTCCACAGACAGAGAGCGATTTATGTCCAATGTAATTGACGAGCAACTGCTTACAATCCCCGTCTTGCCGCTGCGAGATGTCGTGGTCTACCCGCACATGGTCATCCCGCTGTTTGTTGGACGTGATAAGTCCATTCAGGCATTGGAATCTGCCATGGAGAAGGACAAACAGATACTGCTGGTGGCGCAAAAGAGCGCCGCAGAGGACGATCCCAGCCCCAGTGATGTTTACACCATTGGTACGGTCTCAAGTATCCTCCAGCTACTCAAATTGCCTGACGGTACCGTCAAGGTCCTGGTAGAGGGCAACAAGCGCGCACGCATTGTCCATTTTGTTGCCAATGAAAACTTCTTCAATGCCCAGATTGTTCTTATCGATGAGAATTTGGGTAACGATCGTGAATCAGAGGTTCTGGTCCGTTCGCTCATCACACAGTTTGATCAGTACGTTAAGCTGAATAAAAAGGTTCCACCTGAAATTCTGACCTCTTTGTCGAGCATTGATGATCCCAGTCGTCTGGTTGATACGATTGCCGCACACATGTCGTTAAAGATTGATGAGAAGCAGAAAATTCTCGAAATCGAGGATCTGCGTGAGCGGTTTGAACATATGATGGCCTTGATTGAATCGGAGATCGACTTGCTGCAAGTCGAAAAGCGGATTCGTGGTCGCGTCAAACGTCAGATGGAAAAAAGCCAGCGTGAGTATTATCTGAATGAGCAAATGAAGGCGATTCAGAAAGAATTGGGTGAAATGGAAGATGTGCCCAATGAACTTGAAGAGCTGGAAAAGAAGATCGAACGTGCCGGAATGTCCAAAGAGTCCAAGACTAAGGCCACTGCTGAATTACAAAAACTCAAGATGATGTCGCCCATGTCGGCAGAAGCCACAGTGGTGCGTAATTATCTGGATTGGCTGGTGAATGTCCCCTGGAAAAAACGCACCAAGGTACGACACGACTTGGCACTGGCAGAAGAAGTGTTGGAAACCGATCACTACGGTCTGGAGAAAGTTAAAGAACGCATCCTGGAGTACCTGGCAGTACAGACCCGGATGAAGAAAATGAAAGGTCCGATTTTGTGCCTGGTAGGGCCGCCGGGAGTGGGTAAGACCTCCCTGGGGCAATCTATTGCACGGGCAACCAATCGCAAGTTTGTGCGCATGGCATTAGGCGGCGTGCGTGATGAAGCGGAAATTCGTGGTCACCGCCGTACCTATATTGGTTCCATGCCCGGTAAAATAGTCCAGAATCTTTCCAAGATTGGAACACGCAATCCGCTATTTCTGTTGGACGAGATAGACAAGATGGCCATGGACTTCCGCGGTGATCCAGCCTCTGCCTTGCTTGAGGTACTCGATCCTGAGCAAAATCACACCTTTAACGATCATTATCTGGAAGTCGATTTTGATCTGTCGGAAGTGATGTTTGTTGCGACGTCAAATACCATGAATATCCCGGCACCGTTGTTGGATCGGATGGAAGTGATTCGCCTCTCCGGTTACACCGAAGATGAGAAAGTAAACATTGCCATGCGTTACCTGCTGACAAAGCAGAAGAAAAACAACGGACTCAAGGACGAAGAGATCGACGTGACGGAAGATGCGATTCGCGACATTATCCGTTATTACACCCGCGAAGCCGGTGTGCGTAACCTGGAGCGTGAAATCGCCAAAATCTGCCGTAAGGTCGTGAAGAATATTCTGCTGAAGCCTACGGATGCAAAGACCGTGGTAAAGGCGGAAGTCCTGGAAGATTATCTGGGAGTCAAACGCTTCCGCTTTGGCCTGGCAGATGAGAAAGATCAAGTAGGCCAAGTGACAGGTCTGGCCTGGACCGAAGTCGGCGGTGATTTGCTGACGATCGAAACCGCTGTCATGCCCGGTAAAGGTAAGCACAGTGTCACAGGTCAATTGGGTGATGTAATGAAGGAATCCATCCAGGCGGCGATGACCGTGGTACGCAGCCGCTCGAAGGTATTGGGTATAAGCCCGGAGATCTTTGAGAAAAACGATATTCATGTGCACGTGCCGGAAGGTGCCATTCCGAAAGATGGACCAAGTGCCGGTATTGGTATGTGCACTGCCCTGGTATCGGCACTGACAGGTATCCCGGTCAAGGCCGATGTGGCGATGACTGGTGAAATCACATTACGCGGTGAAGTATTGCCTATCGGCGGTTTAAAGGAAAAGCTCCTGGCAGCGCGCCGTGGCGGGATTAAGACGGTCCTGATTCCGGAAGAAAATCAACGCGATCTCAAGGAAATTCCGGATGCGATTACAGACGAACTAGATATCCGGCCGGTGAAGTGGATAGACGAAGTCTTTGCTGTTGCATTGCAGCACATGCCTGAACCTTTGGACGACAGTGCGAAAGATAAAGAAGTTGTTGATAAGGAAAGTAAGGAAAATTCCGCGGAGACCAATCCCATTCGCACGCATTAGTCAAGCGCTTTTTTTTCGTGCGATTGAAGACAAGCTTGCTTGACCTGTTTTTGTTGCTTGGTATAAGTTTAAATTCATCTAATAATAGCGCCGCCTGATTACAAGGCGGCGTCTTTTTCTAGCAATCCATCACTCTATCATTGAAAGGGGAGCGTGACGTGAATAAAGCAGAATTGATTGAAGCAGTTGCAGAGAGTTCAGACATTTCCAAAGCATCTGCAACCCGGGCAGTGGATACCATGATCGAACAAATAACCCAGGCTCTCCAAAAAGGTGACCAGGTTACGCTGGTGGGATTTGGGACTTTTGCTGTTAAGGACCGTGCTGCCCGCACTGGACGTAACCCCCGTACCGGCGAAACCATCAACATTCCAGCCTCCAAGAATCCTACTTTCAAGGCTGGCAAAGCGTTGAAGGATGCCGTAAACTAGCGCGCCTTTGGCGGGGGTGCTTAGCTCAGCTGGGAGAGCATCGCCCTTACAAGGCGAGGGTCGCAGGTTCGATCCCTGCAGCACCCACCAATTGCAGTTCCCGGTCTTAGTATTGGGATGGTTTTTAGGAGCGGTAGTTCAGCTGGTTAGAATATCGGCCTGTCACGCCGGGGGTCGCGGGTTCGAGTCCCGTCCGCTCCGCCATAATGACAAGTAAGGCGCGGTAATTTCCCGCGCCTTCTTTATTTATAAGCCTGGACATAGTACAAATAAGAAATGCTACAGCTGATTCGTGACAAGGCCCAGGGCATCATCATCTGGATCATCGTGGGATTGGTGATCCTGGCCCTGTCGTCATTCATCCTCAATTCGTACCTGGGCAGCAGTGCCAAGACCTATGTTGCCAAGGTCAACGATCAGGAAATATCTGATCGCGAGTTTCGACTCGCCTTCAATAATTACCAGGAACGGTTACGCCAGACACTGGGTGATAACTTTGGTAAATTATTTAATGAAAAAATGATGCGTCAGAACGTGGTTAACGGGCTGGTTTCAAATGCCCTCATGCAGCAGCTGACACATGATGCCGGTTTCCGCACCTCACCCGAGCAAATTGCCAAAGTAATCCAGAATACCCCGGCCTTCAAACAAGGTGGGAAATTTTCCAATAAATATTACGAACAGGTTTTGATGCGCGTTGGCTATACGCCAGCGGGTTATGAAGCACAGATTTCTCATTCCGAGGCGCAAAATCAGTTTGTCACTGGCATCAGCGACTCAGCCTTCGTTTTGAACTCGGATGTTGACGAATACCTGCGATTATCGCAACAACAGCGAGATATCGGTTATCTGCTGGTGAACATGCCAGAATTGCGCAAGGATGTGACAGTCAGCGATGCAGAAATCAAGTCCTACTACGACGCCCATCTGTCTGAGTTCATGACAGAAGAGCAGGTCAAGGTGTCTTACCTTGATTTGGACAAAAAAGAACTGGCGAAATCGGTGAAGGTCAGTGAGGACGAATTAAAGGCATACTACCAGAGTCATCTCGCCGAATATTCCAAGGATGATTTTGCCTCTGCCAAGAAAAAAATTGACGAGATTGCCGCGCGCATCAAAAAAGGGGAGTCGTTTGACAAACTCGCAAAGAAATATTCACAGGATCCCGGTAGTGCTATCAAGGGTGGCGACCTTGGGTTTTTCTCCCGCGGCATGATGGTTAAACCCTTTGAGGATGCAGCATTTAAATTAAAAGTCGGCGAGGTTAGCAAGCCGGTGCGCACGCAATACGGTTATCATCTGATTAAACTGGAAGCTATTCGAAATCAGGGCAAAGAAGAACGTCGTGTACGTCATATCCTGATTAAGCCGGGCAAGATTACCAAACCTTTCAATGAAGTAAAGGTCGAGGTAACCCAGGCAGTGCAATTAAAACATGCTGACCAATTATTTTATCAGGATGCCGATAAACTGGATCGTCTTAGCTACGAGTACCAGGATTCACTGGACCCGGCGGCGGAACAACTCGGGATCAAGATTAAAGAGAGCCCGTATTTCTCACGTAATGGTGGGCCGCAGATTTGGCATAACCAGGATGTAATCAAAGCCGCGTTTAGCGAAGATGTGCTCAAAGGTGGACTCAACAGTGAACTCATCAAATTAAGCGATGATCACATGCTGGTGTTGCGCCTGAAAGAACATAAACCTGCCGGACAGAAACCGCTTAGTGAGGTGAAACAGCAGATTACCGAGCGCCTGAAGAATGAAAAAGCGAGCAAGCAGGCAATCGATTTGGCGGATAAACTGGCAAAAGAAATCAAGAGTGGCAGTAAACCCGAGAAGCTAGCGGATGATAATAAGACTGTTAGCTGGAACAATGCCGGGTTCATCGGACGCGAAGCGAAGTATGATGCCGATAAAAACAGCAAGATCAAGGTTGCCGCAGACATACGCAAACAGGTATTCCTGCTGACCAAACCCAAAGACCAACCGGAAATTGCCAGTGACAAGCTGACAGACGGTAATGCAGTTGTCATTGTATTGCGTGCAGTTCGGGATAACCCGAACAAAGATGACCTGGGCAAGCAGGAAAAAGCCCTGCAACAGCAGATGATGCAGACCGAGGCGAGGGCGCAGCAGAGTTTGCTGCTTGAATACAAGCGTGCAAACAGCAAAGTTGATATCAATAAACAGCAGGATAGCGATCAGGATTCATAACACTGTAGCTGCCTTGTTGTCAGTCAATGCCTGATTACACAAGGATGCCACCTATGCGCAAGCTGCAACTCCACTGGCAGATTCTTATTGCCATCCTCCTGGCAGTAATATGCGGTTATCTCACCGGCAAACAGGCAGGCCTGTTCGGTATCACGTTTTATTCCCTGTATGATTTTTTTGGTACCCTATTTCTCAATGGCCTAAAAATGGTCATCGTGCCCTTGATTGCCTCATCCATTATTACCGGTATTGCCGGCATCGGTGGTGCCAAGGGCCTGGGTCGGCTGGGTGGCAAAACAATCCTGTTTTATATGAGCACCAGTCTATTCGCCATTTTGGTTGGCCTGATGCTGGTTAACCTGATTCAACCGGGTCTCGTCAATGGTGAACCCATCAAGAATATTCTGGCAGTGAGTGATGCCCAGATCCATGCGACACAGGCGAAGGTTGGTAGTCACGGTGCCGGCAGTATTGTGGATGTACTCCTCAACATGGTACCGGTAAATATCGTCAAAGCCGCTGCTGATGGCCAGATGCTGGGTTTAATCGTATTTAGTTTGTTGTTTGGTTTTTTTATGTCACGTATTTCCGAGGATTATGCGGAAGTACAGTACAATTTCTGGCAAGGTCTGTTTGAAGTTATGATGAAGATAACCGACCTGGTGATTCGTTTTGCCCCAATAGGTGTCTTCGCCCTGATTGCCAAAGTGGTAGCGGGATTCGATACCCATGGCAGCGATGTTGCGACAGCCGTCGAAGCCTTATCCAAGTTCAGTCTGACGGTGCTGCTTGCACTGGCGATTCATTTTTTTGGCACGCTGCCTTTGTTACTTCGGCTGTTCGGCCGGGTAAATCCATTACGTCACTATCGTGCCATGGTGCCAGCGCTGTTAACTGCTTTTTCTACGGCCTCGTCATCGGCAACCTTACCCATGACCATGGAGTGTGTGGAGAAAAATGCCAAGGTCTCTAATCGCACCAGTTCGTTTGTGTTACCCCTGGGCGCAACGGTCAACATGGATGGTACAGCCCTGTATGAATGCGTGGTGGCCATCTTTGTGTTCCAGGCGTTTGGTATTGATCTGAGTTTCAGTCAACAGTTTATTATTGTGTTCACCGCCTTGCTGACCTCGATAGGAGTTGCAGGTATCCCATCAGCCTCACTTATTGCGATTATGATTATTCTGCGGCAGGTCGGTTTACCTGAGGCACAGGCAGCAGCAGGCCTCGCAATGGTCCTGGTAGTGGACCGCGTGCTGGATATGTGCCGAACCTCGGTGAATATCTTCAGCGATTCCTGCGGGGCTGTGATTATCGCCCGGAGTGAAGGCGAAGAGGGGATATTGGAAGATGAGTCATCTACCGCTTAAACCACTTGCAGGCAATTAAGCCTGCAAGGGACGCATGCCAATAATATGATAACCGGAATCGACGTATAACACGTCACCCGTAATGCCAGCGGCAAGTTCGGAGCAGAGGAAGGCTGCGACGTTTC
>JBECKZ010000062.1:0-9967 GCA_040235555.1 Thiohalomonadales bacterium
ACTTTATCGTTCGCTGCAAACGCCAGCATCTGCGTTGCGTCCGCATCATTCACGGCAAGGGGCTCGGCTCCAAAGATCAGCGTCCGGTTCTCAAAGGTCGGGTCAACCAATGGCTTCGGCAATGGCATGATGTCCTGGCTTTCTGCTCTGCCCGACAATGTGACGGTGGTAGTGGCGCCACCTATGTGCTGTTGCGTAAAACCGGATAACCAGAATTATCGAACACTGTTTACTTCCTAGCCCGGCACTAGATTATGTCGTTATCCAATAATTTCCTTAAGCAGAATGCAATTGCATACATTCGCGTAACACCGCCGTTGCATAGGAACCGGCGGGTAAAGCGAAGGAAAGGGTCAATATGTGTTGCACCGGGTCGTATTCATGCCGCATTGCCTGGGGCATAACACGCAAGGGTCTACGATCTTGAGTCAGTCGAGCTGCAACCAGACCTTGCGCCAAATCCGGCCACTGACTGACTACTTGCTGTTCAAGCGCTGCGACCAGTCCATGACTCTGTAATTCGCCTTCGCCCCACAAGGCCCCGGTCGGATGGATATCACCTTGCGCTAGACGCGTCTGAATTGTTTCGTCAATGTGATCTGCATTAAAGAAGCGTTTCGTCCCCTCGAGCCAGAACACATCACCTTCAAGTGCCGAGTTCCAGTTCTGCTCTGACACGCGTCGCGCCAGGATTTGATTAAACAACCAGGCCCGGGCTGAAGACAGATACATGCCTCGCTGAAACCGGCTTGGCTTGAATTTGCGCGCAAACATTTGTAGCGCTGCAGTTAGATTGCCACGCCCATGGCCGAAGCGTTGTTCGTCGAAATAATTTGGAACGCCGTGTTGAGCAATGAGCGTAATACGTTCCTGCAGTGAGGTCAGTTCAACATCCACATCGCGCAGACAGATCGTGAATCGATTGTGTTTGATCGCACCCTTGCGCAATTTGCGATCGTGTGTCTGGACCTCACAAATTTCGACACCGTCGATCTGCATTTTCTCAAGTGCATCACTTGTGATTGTCCTGGCAGGCAGGCTAAACCATTGTGATGTCACGCCATGGCGGTCCTTGAGTCCGGCATAACCAATATCGCGTTGCGCTACGCCCAGACTGCGGGCCAATTGTTTACTGACCCATTCGGTGTTGGCGTGGGTTTTGCGAATATTTAGATAGAGATGTTCACCCTTACCACTCAGGGGAAAAGCCAGGGTTTCTTCGACAATGAAATCCTGCGGAAGGGATTTCAGTTTTGCCTGTGCCAGCGCATCTCCATGCGCGAGTGGAAATTCTGTATCAAAGTTCAAGCGGCACTCTGTCTGCTGGGGCAGCACTTGCCAGCATGACGGTCGCCATGGCGGCAATGCCTTCTTCACGTCCGGTAAAACCCAGGCGTTCGGTGGTAGTGGCCTTAACACTTATATTGTCGATGTCTGTCTGCATATCGTCGGCAATATAACGCCGCATGCCATCGATATGTGGTGCCAGCTTTGGTGCCTGCGCAATAATCGTGATATCAGCGTTAACCAGGCGATACCCGGACGTACTCATCAATTCACAAACCGAACGCAACAGGATGCGGCTATCAATACCGTGGTACTGTTTATCGCTATCGGGAAAATGCTGGCCGATATCGCCTTTGGCCAGGGCACCAAGGATGGCGTCACACAAGGCATGTAATGCCACATCCCCATCGGAATGTGCCTCCAGTCCCTGTTCATGGGCAATGCGCACACCGCCCAGAACCAGCGGCACCCCGGCTTTGAAACGATGCGCATCGAAACCATTTCCGACTCGAAAACTCATTTCTATCTCCTCAGCCTCCATCTTCCATACCATCATCAAACAGATACAAGCCCTGCTCGCCCTGTTCGCGCAGATAAAAGGCTGCCAGAGCCAAATCTTCCGGTCGGGTAATCTTGATGTTATCGGCATGCCCTTCTACCAGCCGTGCAGGCATGCCTGCTCGTTCCATGGCCATAGCCTCATCCGTTACCGAAATACCTTGTTGTTGCGCCTGCTCCAGGGCCTGCAGTAACTTGCCGTAACGAAACATTTGCGGCGTCAAGGCGTGCCAAAGCCGATCGCGTTCCACAGTCTGCTCCACCCGGCCATCGTTATCTGCCAGTTTCATGGTATCGCGTACGGGCATGGCCAGCAGTCCACCCACCTCATCGGTATGACACGCGTTAATTAATCGTTGAATGTCAGTCACGCGCACACAGGGCCGTGCCGCGTCGTGCACCAGCACCCAGTCATTTTCCCTGGCACGGTTCGCCAGGGCTTGTAAGCCATTCAATACCGAATCGCTGCGTTCCTTGCCACCCACGATCGTCTTGATCGGCCGTACAACCATGTCCAGACGTTGTTTTTTCCAGTAGGGATCTCCATCGGCGAGGGCAACGACGATTTCGGTAATTTCGGGATAGAGCGAGATCCGCTGCAGGCTGTGTTCGAGGACGCTGTGGCCATTCAGAGGAAGATACTGTTTCGGGACTTCGCTACGCATCCGCCGACCAATGCCAGCAGCCGGGACGATTACCCAGAAGTGTATGCCTTGTATTTGCGAGGCAGTCTCGGACATTGCGCTATGATTGAAAAAACGATTGCAAGATAACTGCGGAGTTTATTTCTTGGTATCGACAATCTGCACGAAGGTTTCGTCATTCTTGATCATGCCTAATTCACTGCGTGCACGTTCTTCAATCGCCGACTGACCGCTTTTGAGATCGTCGACCTCTGCGGTCAGACCGTCATTTCGTGACTTGAGCCGATCATTTTCGGCATGTTGCTTGTCGATGGCATGCTGGAGTTGCCAGACCGATGCCATACTCCCTTCGCCGATCCAGAGATCGTACTGAAGTACCGTCAACATGACGATTAAGGCTATGTTCAAATATCGCATCGGGCGTCCTGATTATCCTTGCTTCTTATTCCTGAGGCATGCGCATTAGACCTTCAGATTATAGAAGGCTTTTGTCCCGGCGTAACGGGCTTTATCGCCCAATTGTTCAGCAATGCGCAACAACTGATTGTACTTGGCTACCCGGTCCGAGCGCGACATCGAACCAGTCTTGATCTGTCCGGTACAGGTAGCCACGGCAAGATCGGCGATGGTTGTATCTTCAGTCTCGCCGGAACGGTGTGAGATCACCGCGGTATAATTCGCCTGCTTGGCCATGGCAATCGCATCCAGCGTCTCGCTCAGGGTGCCAATCTGGTTGACCTTGATCAGGATGGAATTGGCGATGCCCTTATCTATACCTTCCTGGAAGATTTTTGTATTGGTCACGAAGATGTCATCACCGACCAGCTGGATCTTTTTACCCATGCGATCAGTCATAAGCTTCCAACCGTCCCAATCGTTTTCAGCCATACCATCTTCGATGGTTATAATCGGGTATTTATTTACCCAGTCTTCCATGACAGCAATGAATTGTCCGGCATCCAGAGATTTATTTTCAGATGCCAGCACGTATTTTCCGTCTTTGTAAAATTCCGAGCTGGCAGCATCGATACCAAGGGCGACATCCTCACCCGGTTTGTAACCTGCCTTTTCGATCGCCTGCAGGATTACACTAATGGCCTCTTCATTGGAGGACAGATCCGGGGCAAAGCCACCTTCATCACCGACTGCGGTATTCAAACCTTTATCGCCTAATACCTTTTTCAGGGCATGGAAGACTTCCGCACCATAGCGGATGGCCTCGGCCATGGTCGGCGCACCCACCGGCAGGATCATGAACTCCTGTAAATCAACGCTGTTATCAGCGTGCGCACCACCATTGATAATGTTCATCATTGGCACCGGCATCAGGAAGTGATCTTCTGTAGCCAGATGCGCATATAGAGGTAAGTTTTGAGCATTGGCAGCGGCATGGGCAGTGGCCAGCGACACGGCCAGCAAGGCATTGGCGCCGAGTTTGTCCTTGTTGGCTGTTCCATCGGCGTTGAGCATGGCGCTATCCACTGCACGTTGGTCCAGTGCATCAAGACCTTTGACTACGTCATTGAGTTCTTTGTTGACATGCGTTACTGCGTTTAGCACACCCTTGCCGCCAAAGCGTTTTTTATCACCATCGCGCAATTCCAGCGCTTCGCGTGTCCCGGTGGAGGCACCGGATGGCACGGCAGCACGGCCCACGACACCGGATTCCAGTATCACGTCGGCCTCGATGGTCGGATTGCCGCGTGAATCGATAATTTCGCGACCCATCACTTGTTTGATCTTGCTATTGCTCATGGGTAATTCTCACTCTGTCTTATTCTTGGTTCATAAAACGTTGTTCATGGAATTCATGCTGTTTAACCTGGGTGTCAATTGCCTTGAGCACACCCAATAAATCCTGCATCAATCCCAACGGCCAGGCATTGGGCCCATCGCTCAAGGCCTTGGCCGGGTCGGGATGTGTTTCCATAAACAACCCGCTAATCCCTGCTGCGACGGCAGCACGTGCCAACACCGGAACAAATTCACGCTGACCACCGGAACTCGCACCCTGTCCACCTGGTTGTTGCACCGAGTGTGTCGCATCAAATACGACCGGACACCCGGTGTCACGCATGATTGCGAGGCTGCGCATATCTGAAACCAGCGTGTTATATCCGAAAGAAACACCACGCTCACACACCATAATCTGATTATTGCCGGTAGTACGCGCCTTTTCGACCACATTGCGCATATCCCACGGCGCCAGAAACTGACCCTTCTTGATATTCACCGGTTTGCCTTGGGCGGCAACAGCCTGAATAAAATTGGTCTGGCGTACCAGGAACGCCGGGGTTTGTAACACATCAACGACACTGGCAACTTCATCCAGTGGTGTATCTTCGTGCACGTCCGTTAATACCGGCACACCTATCTGATCTTTAACCTTTTGCAAAATCCGCAGGCCTTCTTCCAGACCCGGACCGCGAAAACTGCTGGCAGAGGTGCGGTTCGCCTTATCAAAGGACGATTTATAAATGAATGGAATACCCAAGTCCGAGGTGATCTGCTTGAGTTGCTCCGCAGTTTGTAATGCCAGCGCTTCGCTCTCGATAACACAGGGACCGGCGATCAGGAAAAACGGCTTATCCAAGCCAACAGGAAATCCACACAAACTGTCCATCAGACCGTGGCCGCCTCCTGGCGAGTTGTCCGCTGCAGTTCTCTTGCCGCTCGGATATAACCGGTAAACAGCGGATGGCCGTCACGCGGTGTAGAAGTAAATTCTGGATGAAACTGACAGGCAACAAACCAGGGGTGATCCGGTATTTCGATCACTTCCATGAGGTTGCCATCAATGGATTTACCGGAAAAGCGCAAACCCGCCTCTTCCAGTTGCTGCTTGTACGTCAAGTTGAATTCATAACGATGACGATGGCGTTCGATAATCCTGTCCTTACCATAGATTTCTCTTGCCTTACTTCCGGGCTCCAGTAAACAGAGCTGGCCGCCCAAACGCATGGTGCCGCCCAGCTCAGAAGCTTCGCTGCGTTTTTCAATGGAACCGTCTTCATTCTGCCATTCGGTAATCAGGGCGATAACCGGGTACGGTGTCTGCTTGTTGAATTCGGTGCTGTTGGCGTCGGGCATATTGGCCTTGTGCCGTGCATATTCGATTACCGCTACCTGCATACCCAGGCAAATACCCAGGTACGGAATTCCGTTTTCTCGCGCATACTGCACTGCACGAATCTTGCCTTCAATACCGCGTTCACCAAAGCCGCCAGGGACCAGGATCGCATCCACATTTTCCAGACAGGCCGTTCCCTGTTTCTCAATCTGTTCCGAATCGACATACTGGATCTTGACCTGGGTGCGGGTATGCACGCCGGCATGTATGAGCGCCTCGGACAGGGATTTATACGATTCCGTCAGATCCATATATTTGCCTACCATGGCCACCGTCACCTTGCCTGTGGGGTGTGCCATCGCATCGGTAAACTGAGTCCATTCATGTAAATCTGCCGGACCGACCTGGAGACGCAGTTTATCCACAACGATCTGATCCAGTTGTTGTTCATGTAACAGGCTGGGAATCTTGTAAATGCTGTCGACATCAAGAGCCTCGATAACGGCACGGGTCTCGACATTGGTAAACAAAGCTATCTTGCGCCGCTCATCCTGTGGTATTGGCCGGTCCGCACGACACAATAATACGTCGGGCTGGATGCCGATTGAGCGCAATTCTTTCACCGAGTGCTGGGTGGGTTTGGTCTTGATTTCACCGGCAGTCGGGATATACGGCAGCAGGGTCAGATGCATAAACAGGACATTGTCATGTCCAAATTCAACGCCCATTTGCCGGATGGCTTCCAGAAACGGTAATGACTCGATGTCACCCACCGTGCCGCCGATCTCAACCATTGCCACATCTGCTTCATCGGCGCCTTCTACAATTGAACGTTTAATCTCATCCGTGATGTGGGGAATAACCTGTACTGTCGCCCCCAGATAATCACCACGGCGTTCCTTGTTAATCACATTCTCATAGATGCGCCCGGTAGTAAAATTATTCTTCTGGCTCATGGTCCGGCGCACAAAACGTTCGTAGTGACCTAGATCCAGATCGGTCTCAGCACCATCTTCCGTCACAAAGACTTCGCCATGTTGAAATGGGCTCATCGTGCCCGGATCGACATTAATGTAGGGGTCCAGCTTGAGGAGAGTGACTTTAAGGCCGCGGGCTTCGAGCAATGCCGCTAGCGAAGCGGAGGCGATACCCTTGCCCAGAGAGGACACGACACCGCCGGTAATAAATACATATTTCGTCATGAACCTGATATTTGCCGCTTTAGTAGAGGGCCTACACCAGGTTGATTGAATTACGGGGTGCAGCCCGGGCTATTGTCCTTGTTTTCGGGTGTGGTTTCAATGGCTGGGTCCGCTGGTTTTACGATAATCTGCAGCCCGGGTTCATTGGGTTTAGCCGCAAACGGCTCACAGACACAATATCCCGCCACCTGCGCCAATTTATCTCCGATATAGACCAAGGGTATGCGGTCGCGCTGCCAGGGCGGAATCGCCCACTCCTGTAACAATTTTTTTAATTCGTGATGATGCGTTCGTCCGGTTAGACGGCATCGTTCTCCTCCGTGGCGGTAGCGCACCGTTACTCCCTGTGCCAGATCTGTCTTGCGCAGGCCAGATCCCTCCGCTTGTTGAGTCTCTAACGTCTCACCGGTCGGTAACCGCAGGCAATCCTGCAAATCCCAGGCTTGTTGCCAGTTAGGATCCCCTGCTGTTAAGGGTGACATGGCATACAAATGGTCACGATAACGGCGCACTTCTGCGCCGTGCCAGTGCACAAGCGGCTCTGCATCTTCATCGGCTCTCAGGATCTCATCGATAATGCGCTGCAAATGCACCGTACTGGGTATGGTTAAGGTACAAACACGATGCAACCAATAGCGTAATACGTTGCGCTGTCGCATCGGCGCCAATGCCAGTAGTGGTGCGATGCGTATTATTCTCGCATCGGCAGTTGCCAGCGATGCCAGATCCTGTTGCCCCAATATATCCAACAAGTCAGCAGCTTCCGCCTGGTGTTGTGCCACACGTGATAATGTTGCCGACGCTGCCGGCCAGCGTTGGCGTATCACTGGTAAGACCACATGTCGCAGGAAATTCCGGTCAAATGTCGTATCCTGATTAGAGGGATCATCAATCCAGGGCAAATGCTGCTCCATCGCATACTCCTGGAGTTCTTCGCGCCCATGTGCCAATAACGGCCGTGCCAGCCAGCCCTGTGCGAAGGCCATACATACTGGCATTCCGGCCAGACCCTTGACCCCACTGCCTCGCAGTAATTGCAATAACAGCGTCTCTGCCTGGTCATCCTGATGGTGCGCCAGCAATAGCATGTCATCAACGAGACTTAGGCGTGTAAACTCGGCATACCGGGCATCACGGGCAACCGCTTCCAGGCTTAGTTTGCTTTGTTTCTGAACCTGTAGCGGTACGGATTCAAACGAAACATCCAGATCGTGACACACGATTTCACAGTGGCGCGTCCATTGATTGGCATCCGGATGAATGCCGTGATTGATATGAATTGCATGCAACACATGACAGGGCAAACGATCACGCAGTTGCACCAGGGCATGTAACAGGACGTGGGAATCGACACCGCCACTAAAAGCCACGCAATAGCGTCGTGGTACGGGGAATTGCATCAATTGCGTGAGCAAAGATGCCGGACTAAAAGTCATTGTGCTTTATTCGGTGTAGTTACCAAAGCTCATCAAACGTGAATAACGGGCTTCCAGCAATTTGTCTACGGGTTGTTCCGCCAGGTGTTCAAGTGTTTCCATCAAAGCTGACTTAATATTCATGGCCGTGGCATCCGCATCCCGATGTGCACCACCAAGTGGTTCGTCGATCACCCGATCAACCAGCTCCAACTCTTTCAGGCGTGGTGCGGTCAAACCCATGGCCTCAGCAGCTTCCGCTGCTTTCTCGGCACTCTTCCACAGGATCGAGGCACAACCCTCCGGTGAAATTACCGAATAGGTGCTGTATTGCAACATCATCAGACGATCGCACACACCGATCGCAAGTGCGCCACCGGATCCACCTTCACCGATGACCGTGCTGATGATTGGCGTCCGCAGTTTTGACATAATGTAAAGGTTGCGAGCAATGGCTTCGCTTTGGCCGCGTTCTTCCGCGCCGACGCCGGGATAAGCACCCGGGGTATCAATAAAGGTGAGTATCGGTAGTTTGAATTTTTCCGCGAGCTCGAGCAGACGCAGGGCCTTGCGATACCCTTCCGGTCGTGGCATACCAAAATTGCGCTGGACCTTTTCCTTGGTATCACGACCCTTTTGATGACCGATCACCATCACCGGTTTGCCGTCGAGACGTGCCATGCCACCCATAATCGCCTTGTCATCGGCAAAGGCCCGATCACCATGTAATTCTTCGAAGTCAGTAAAAATGCGTTGCACATAGTCCATGAAGTAAGGACGTTGTGGATGGCGTGCCAATTGGGCAACCTGGGCGGCTTTTAAATTGGTAAATATGGATTTGGTGAGATCCTTGCTCTTGCTTTGCAGTCGGGTAATTTCTTCACTGATGTTGATCTCAGTATCGGATCCTACAAACCGCAATTCCTCGATTTTGGCTTCGAGTTCGGCAATCGGTTGTTCAAAGTCGAGAAAATTCAAATTCATGCTGCATCCCTTTTTTTCGTCGCCAGCGGCATTTGTTACCAGCCCGGCTAATTTTCATATTATATCAGTAGACGATTTCCACGTCCTGCTCTCCCGCCAGCTCCCGCAGGCGGTGCAGCAGTTCATCAGTCGGGTGCACCCGCCAATCCTGGCCCAAGGGTAATTCGACCCGGGCATCCGGGCGCAGGTAATCGATTACCACCGGACAGACCCCTTCCCGGAACGGTTGCAGAATATTTTGCAACGCCGGGATAAAGCCATTACCGGCTTTCTCTGCGTTGACACTGACGCACAGGCGCTTGGCAAAATGTTCACGGGCCTGATCTATATCGTAAATGGCACGGGCACTCATGCGATAACCGCCGGAATAATCGTCCACACTTACCTCGCCATCCACCACGATCAATTTGTCCTTGGTTAACATGTCCTGATACCGCTGGTAGGTATCGGAAAATACCGCCAGCTCGATACGGCCACTGCGATCATCAATGGTAATAAAGGCCATGCGATCACCGCGCTTGGTATTCATGGTACGCATAGCAATGATCAGGCCGGCCACAATCACGGTTTGATTCATGCTCGGTTTCAAATCAACAATACGTGCACTGACGAAGCGTTTGAGTTCTGGCACATAGCGTTCGATAGGGTGACCGGTGAGATACAGACCGAGGGTTTGTTTTTCGCAGGCCAGGCGTTGTTCGTCATCCCATTCGGGTAAAACATGATAGCTGCCCGGGCCCGTCTCCACCCTGGTTGCCATACCGAACATATCATCCTGTCCCCGATCACGATCCCCGGTATATTGTT
>JBECKZ010000074.1:0-4919 GCA_040235555.1 Thiohalomonadales bacterium
ACACAATCCCCCCTCCTTACCGAGGCTGGCTGTTGGGGCCTACCCGGCCGCAGCCGGATCGCATCATCGTTGCCATCAATCTGGGCGGGGCGATAATGCCAGTGCTGTTTTCGCTCTATCTGATCACACGACTCGATCTCGACCTGCTACCAGTGGTGATGGCCACTGCTGTTGTAAGCACAATCAGTTACTTACTCAGTCGCCCCATTCCTGGCCTGGGTATCGCCATGCCGGTATTTATTCCACCCATGGCAGCTGCCTTGTGCGCCTTTTTATTTGCACCGCAACACAGCGCCGCCGTCGCGTATATCAGTGGCACCTTTGGTGTCATTATCGGCGCCGATCTATTACGACTGAAAGAAATTCAACGCATTGGCGCGACTGTCGTCTCCATTGGCGGTGCAGGTACCTTTGATGGTATTTTCCTGACGGGCATCGTAGCCGTACTACTGGCCTGAAGGACTAGACAAAAATAATGATGGATACCAAAAGTGTCTTGATCACAGGTTGTTCAAGTGGCATTGGTTTGTGCGTCGCGCAGGGTCTGGATGCCCGCGGTTACCAGGTCTTTGCGACTGCACGCAGTCGCGATGATGTGCAACAACTCAAGGAGTTAGGGCTAAACAGTTTCTTACTGGACCTCGACGATACCGGTTCCATTAAAAATGCCGTCAAAGCCGTCCTGCAGGAAACCGGCGGAACGCTGTATGCACTTTTTAATAACGGTGCCTATGGTCAGGCAGGTGCCATCGAAGACCTGTCCCGCGACGTACTGCGTGCCCAGTTCGAAACCAACTTATTTGGCTGGCAAGAACTGACCAACACCGTGATCCCGATCATGCGCAAACAAGGGTACGGCCGCATCATCCAGAACAGTTCCGTACTGGGCCTGGTGGCCATGCCTTATCGCGGCGCCTATATCGCCAGTAAATTCGCACTTGAGGGACTCACGGATACCCTGCGACTGGAATTAAACATGACCAGCAATAATATATTTGTCAGCCTGATCGAGCCTGGACCGATCCTGAGTCGGTTCCGCCACAACTCTCTCAACGCGCTGCAACGAAATATCGATGTTGCCAACAGTGTCCATCATGTATTGTACAAGCAGACTATTGAGCGTCTGCGCAAAGAAGGACCGGCAGTACCATTTACCCTGCCACCTGAAGCGGTGCTGCGTCGAGTCATTCACGCCCTGGAAAGTCATCGGCCCAAACAGCGGTACTACGTCACATTTCCTACCTATCTGTTTGCCTTCCTGCGCCGCGTCCTGCCCCAGCGGCTGCTGGATAATTTGCTCAAGCGGTATTGAAAATTGGTGCCGTCACGAAAATACGCTATGCTATAAAGCACAAATATAACGGGCTAGACTGTGAATATTCTTGAAGACTTTAAGAAAAAGGCGAACAAGCTTCGCCTGGATATGGAACAAAGTGGTGCTCAAGGTAATGAACTGCACCTGATTCGCAACATGCAGGTCGTTACCGCACTACATCATATTCACGCCTACCTGCATGATCTGATCGAACAGCTCAATATTATTGACCCCGAAATTCAATGTAATTTTCCGATTGGCGAGTTCGGTGAATTGAACAATCTGCGCCAGGGTGATTACAAGTTGTTATACGAAAGCAGCTATAACAAGGAAACCGTCAACCTGTCTTTCTCGCTAAACAACGAAGAAACAATCGAACTGGAGATCGTGGAAACCGAATCTACAAAACAGCATCTGGACAAATTAAAAACCCAGGGGCTGCAAGCCAGCTTCGTTGCTCGCCAACCACCTAAAATCAGTATCCAGGGGTATGTTCCGGTGCGTCTGGAGTTTAGTTCGGATTTTGAAGATGCATGTATCCATGTTGCCTTGCACAATTACAGCCAGTTTGAAGATGCAATTTACAAACTGAACCTGCAGGACATTAACGATGAAAACCTGAATGAACTCGGCGCGTTTATTGTCCGCCAGCAAAACTCGTTTATGGACTTGCTTGCCGAAGACAGCCAGGCTATCAGCATTATCATGGCCAGGCCATCGAATAGCGATAGTGAAGGCCCAATGACCGAAGAACTGGATTCTTCCCGTCTGCGTTCCCTGTTCAACCGCGAACACCGCCTGTACCTGACCTATCATAATACCATCAAGGATGTCGGTACCCGGACCCAGGGATTCATACTGGGCAGGGCCAAGGACTGTGACCTGGAGGTCAATTCTGAACTAGCCTCCCGCCATCATGCGCAACTGGTGTTTCGCAAGGGCAAGTTTGTCCTGATAGACCAAAGCACCAATGGCACCTTTGTTAAAACCCAGGGCGGCAGGGAAGTCTATGTTCAGTCCGAGGCAGTGCCATTGTCAGGCTCAGGCTTTATCAGTCTGGGTAAGGCCGTCAGTGTGGATAACGAACACCTTATTTATTATTCCTGTCAGTAGCGGATGCCGACACCCTTGCGTAATAGATAAAGCGCAAATAGGTATAAAGCCACCACAAAACCTACCACGATCAATAACGCAACTCGCACATCGATATCGCTGACACCGAGCATGCCATAACGCATGGCATTGATCATATACAGAATCGGATTAACCAGAGAAACATGTTGCCAGAAACCCGGCAGCATATCGACAGAATAGAAGATCCCCCCCAGATAGGTCAGTGGCGTCAGCACAAACGTCGGGATAATGGAGATATCATCAAAGGTCTTGGCATAAATGGCATTGATTAGACCGCCAAGGGAAAACAATACCGATGTCAGGATCACCACCACCACGATCACGAACAGATTGTGCATGTGCAAATGGGCAAACACCCCAGCCACTGCCGTCACCGCGATGCCAACAATCAGACCACGCATCATGCCACCACCGACATAACCCAGCAGAATAAGATAATTTGGCATCGGCGAGATCAGCATCTCCTCGATGTGTCGCTGGAATTTGGAACTGAAGAACGATGACACCACGTTGGCGTAAGAGTTATTAATAATTGCCATCAGGATGATACCGGGCACGATATAATCGATATAGTTATAACCCTGGATCGGTGCCAGTTGCGAACCGATTAAATGGCCAAAAATCACGAAATACAGCCCCATGGTGATCATCGCTGGCAGCACGGTCTGGACCCAGATGCGCACAAAACGCATCACTTCCTTGGTCACGATAGTACTAAACGCCACCCATTGCTGTTGCAGCGTCATAAGGCCCCCTGATCAACCAGGCGTACAAACATTTCTTCCAGTCGATTGGTCTTGTTACGCATACTGATTATGTCGATATCGTGTTCCGATAAACAGCGGAATAACGCATTCATGCTTTGTTCCTTGCTGATGCTGACTTCCAGTGTCGTATCATCGACCAATGTCAGCTGATAACCCGGTGTCTCCGGTAATGAGGAAACAGGTTGTTTAAGATTCAGGACAAAAGTTTCCACGTTCAGCTTCATCAACAGCGCTTTCATGCCGGTACTCTCGATCGTAACCCCGTCATTGATGATGGCTATATGCCGACACAGGTTTTCTGCTTCTTCCAGGTAATGAGTGGTCAGAATGATCGTAGTCCCGGCCTTGTTAACCTCGCGCAGGAATGCCCACATGGAACGGCGAATTTCGATATCGACGCCGGCAGTGGGTTCATCCAGGATCAACATACGCGGCTCATGCACCAATGCCCGCGCAATCATCAGGCGGCGTTTCATCCCGCCGGAAAGTTCGCGCGCCATATCACGACGCTTTTCCCAGAGACCCAGCTGTCTGAGATATTTTTCCGCACGTTGATAGGCCGTTTTACGATCGATACCATAATAACCGGCCTGATTCGCGACGATTTCAACCACGGGTTCGAACTGATTGAAGTTGAATTCCTGTGGCACCAGTCCGATACAACTCTTGGCGGTTTCCATGTCCGTATCAATATCGTAACCGAATACGCTGACCTTACCCGCGCTCTTGCGTATCAGTGACGAGATAATGCCAATCGTGGTGGATTTACCCGCACCATTAGGTCCGAGTAAGGCAAAGAAATCGCCCTCTGCCACGTGCAGATCAACACCCTTGAGTGCCTGCACACCGTTGGCGTAGGTCTTGGTCAAATTGTTGATGGATAAGGCATGGCTCATGGTGGATACGGCAATAAATTAATCGCCGCACAAACTATAACAGGTGTACGGTGTGTGCAAGTCGTGCGTATAACTCAAGTTAGTATATTAGCCTACCCATGCTCGCGCATTGCGGAACAATCGCATCCAGGCACCATCTTCATTCCACTCTTCGGGGTGCCAACTGCAAGTGACGGTTCTAAACACACGTTCGGGATGTGGCATCATGATCGTAAACCGACCGTCGCTGGTGGTCAGACCTGTAACTCCCTCCGGTGAGCCGTTAGGATTAAAGGGATATGTCTCGGTGGGTTTGCCGTAATGATCTATATAGCGCAGGGATATCAGATTGGATTGTCGTACCACTTGTTCGGCTTGTGCATCTTTAAACTGTGCCCGGCCTTCTCCGTGTGCCACTACAATCGGCATACGGGAACCCTGCATTCCGCTTAGCAAAATCGAAGGGGAGTCCAGGACTTCTACCTGTGACAGGCGGGCTTCAAACTGTTCGGACAGGTTGCGTTCGAAACGTGGCCAGTGTTGTGCCCCCGGGATCAAATCCCGAAGTTGCGACATCATCTGGCAACCATTGCACACACCCAGGCCAAAGGTATCTTCACGCTGGAAGAAGGCGACAAACTCATCTCTGGCCTGCGGATTAAATAAAATGGAATTGGCCCAGCCACCACCGGCACCGAGCACATCGCCATAAGAGAAACCACCGCAGGCCACCAGCCCCTTGAAGGTCACCAGTTCAATCCGGTTGTTCAGGATATCGCTCATGTGCACATCCATGCATTCGAAACCTGCGCGAGTGAAGGCCGCTGC
>JBECKZ010000076.1:0-11659 GCA_040235555.1 Thiohalomonadales bacterium
AGCGTGCGTTTAAGCTTAAGCAAACAGGATTTACGCAAGTGGTGGCGGCGCGACAAAAGTATTGCGTCCAGAATATTGGCGCTTCGTAAAAAGTCATGACCACTAACACCAAAATTATTACACGCGAAATCAAACAGGATGTGGGCGACCTGCCTGAGAGTATGCACCCAGTCCTGAAGCGTATCTATCTTGCGCGTGATATCACCGAAAGTACCCAGACCGAGAATTCCTTAGCGCATTTGCTGCCGTACCATGAGTTGAAAAATATCGACTCCACTGTCGATATTCTTGCCAATGCGCTTAGCAAGCAACAGCGTATCGTCATCATCGGCGATTACGATGCCGATGGCGCGACCAGTTGTGCCCTGGCAGTCAAGCTTCTACGACGCTTTGGTGCCCGCCATGTTGATTATCTGGTTCCGAATCGTTTCGAATATGGTTATGGTCTGACCCCGGAGATCGTCGAAGTGGCCAAGGCGAAACAGCCGGATCTCATCATTACGGTCGACAACGGCATTGCCAGCATTGAAGGGGTGAAGGTCGCTAGGGCTTCAGGCATCCAGGTGATCATCACGGATCATCATTTACCCGGAGAATCGTTACCAGCCGCGGAAGCCATTGTGAATCCCAATCAATCCGATGATGTATTTCCAAGTAAACATCTGGCTGGGGTGGGGGTCATTTTTTATGTGATGGTGGCCTTGCGTGCGTATTTACGTGAACGAAACTGGTTTGAGACACAAAACCTGACTGAACCGAATATGGCGGAGTATCTTGATCTGGTTGCACTGGGCACCGTGGCCGATGTGGTTAGGCTGGACCACAACAATCGCATCCTGGTCGCACAAGGGCTGGCGCGCATGCGTGCGGGCCAGGCCTGCCCAGGGATTCACGCGCTGTTGCAAGTGGCCGGGCGCGATTTTAAAAAAGTGACCAGTACCGATTTGGGCTTTTGTGTTGGACCACGCCTGAATGCAGCGGGTCGTCTTGATGACATGTCCATTGGTATCGAGTGCCTGCTTAGCCAAAATATGGATGATGCCCTGGAGAAGGCACGTGTACTGGACAATTTTAACCGTGAACGTCGGCAGATCGAGCAGACCATGCGTGAGCAGGCCGAAGAGCACCTCACTGCGCTATGGAAACAGGGCCATGCCGACAGTCTGCCGTCGGCTATCTGTTTGTTTGACCCGGATTTTCATGAAGGAGTGATTGGCATACTGGCAGGCCGCATCAAGGAGCAACTTCATCGTCCGGTCATTGTGTTTGCCGCCAGCGGTGAGGAACTGATTAAAGGTTCGGCGCGTTCTATTCCCGGGCTGCATATTCGCGATGCACTGGACCGCATCGCAACATGCCATCCCGGTTTACTTTCCAAGTTTGGTGGGCATGCCATGGCCGCAGGACTGACGATTCGCAAAGCAGACTTCCAGACTTTTCATACACTATTTGTCGGAACTGCGGCAGAGTTGCTGGACGATGACGACTTGCAACGGGTTGTACACAGTGACGGACAACTGACTGCGCATGAGATTAACCTGGAACTGGCTGAGATCCTGCGAAACGCTGGCCCCTGGGGGCAGGGCTTTCCGGAACCACAATTTGAAGGCAGGTTTGAACTCGTGCAACGTCGAATTGTCGGTGAACATCATTTGAAAATGGTTGTGCGAAGTAATGACAGAGAGTTTGATGCCATCGCCTTTCGCACCACAGATGCGCAATGGGCGCCTGAGGTTGAACAGGTTCAGTTGGTTTATCGTCTGGATATAAATGAATTTAACGGGCAACGCAGTGCGCAACTTCTGGTGGAGCATGTCGAGCCAATTGCGTCGTGAGCGAGGATATTAGCGGAAAACAGCACAGGGAGTTGCTAAGACCTCCCTGTGCTGACTAAAGTAATTACTTAGTGTATACACAAATTGGCATGCAGCGACTCCTGCATCAGTTTGCGAAACGACGTGCCTTTGACATGAACCAATTCTTCATGATCGCCTGCTTCGAAATAGATATCGTTGGATATCATCAGGCTGTCATCGACAACGGTTTCCACCCCATAGGCCAGGCCGATCGGAGGAATGGCCCCGATTTCACAATCCTGAAAAAGGTGATGTAATTCCATTTCCGTCGCCAGTCCCATGTTGCGATTGAGCGTTTGATTAAGTTCCCGAATTTTCAAATGTTCAGTCGCTGGAATGACTGCCATTAAATAGCCGTCCTCATCCTCGAGAATGACGGATTTTGCCATTTTGTTACCGGGGATGTGGGCAGCACTAGCACTGTTCAGGCTGGTCGCAGTGTGAGTGTGCGGTAGTAACTCATACGCGATTGCATTTTCAGACAAGTATTTCTGAAGAGTAGGTGACATCGCCATAGCGCACCTCCAGGTTCGAGAGAGCGAATGTGAGCGAATTATGCTGTTTTGTAGGTTAAATATAGTGCATTTTTAACGGGAAAGACGCTCGACCAGAGGGTGATAAACAATTTCAATTATTATCGGTCGACACCTATCCGGATAAGGTACGTTTATTCCCGATGACGGCAGCCCCGTCTCTGGGATAAAATACGCTGCTTTATACCTACACAACCTAGAAAGTTGAACCATGCTGGAAACCGGTCTTATCCAATCCCGCCTCAAGGACATGCAAGGGCGCAGTGCTGCCCTGAGGGGGTATCTTTGACTATGACATCAAACGTGAACGCCTGGACGAGGTAACTCGCGAACTGGAAGACCCCGCTATCTGGAATAACCCCGAGCGTGCCCAGGAATTGGGGCGAGAACGGGCGCAGCTTGAGCACGTAGTAAAAATCCTGTCCGGCCTGAGCAAGGGGCTGAGTGAAGCCGCTGAACTGTTGGAGCTGGCCCGCGACGAAGACGACGAGGATACCCTGACTTCAGTGGTAGCAGACCTCGATATTCAAGAACAGTTACTGGCACGGCTCGAGTTCGAACGGATGTTTGCCGGTGAGATGGATGCCAACAATGCCTACCTGGATATCCAGGCAGGGTCAGGGGGCACCGAGGCCCAGGACTGGGCCAACATGCTCTTGCGCATGTACCTGCGCTGGGGGGAGGACCACGGGTTCAAGACCGAACTCATCGAGGTTTCCCCGGGTGAAGTCGCGGGGATCAAAAGTGCCACCATATATATCGAAGGCGACTATGCCTTTGGTTGGTTACGTACGGAGACCGGGGTACATCGCCTGGTGCGTAAATCACCGTTTGATTCGGGTAATCGCCGGCATACCTCGTTTGCCTCGGTATTCGTATCGCCGGAGGTGGATGACTCCATCGAAATCGAAATTAATCCCGCGGACCTGAGAACCGACACGTATCGCGCCAGTGGTGCAGGTGGTCAGCACGTCAACAAGACGGATTCTGCAGTGCGGATTACCCACGAACCGTCTGGCATTGTCGTACAATGCCAGAGCGAACGCTCCCAGCATCAGAATCGGGACCACGCCATGAAGATGCTCAAGGCGAAGTTGTACGAGATGGAAATGCAAAAGCGCAATGCAGCCAAGCAGGCCATGGAGGATTCCAAGTCTGACATCGGCTGGGGCAGTCAGATCCGCTCCTATGTGCTGGACCAGTCGCGGATCAAGGATCTGCGTACCAATGTAGAACGTAGCGACACTCAGAAGGTGCTGGACGGGGACCTGGATGAGTTTATTGAAGCCAGTTTGAAGAGTGGTTTGTAAATTAAGTGGAATAATAATGTCTGAAAACGAAAACAAGATTCTTAGCCAGGAAGACGAAAACAAACTCATTGCCCAACGCCGAGAGAAGCTGCGTGCTTTGCGCCAGGAAGGTGTGGCTTTTCCAAATGATTTTCGTCGCAATGTCATGGCCGGTGAATTACACGCTGAGTATGCTGATAAAGACAATGCATACTTTGAACAAAATCCCGTGCGCGTCAGCGTGGCCGGACGCATGATGGCACAGCGCATCATGGGCAAGAATGCCTTTGCCAGTATCCAGGATATGTCTGGCCGCATTCAGTTGTTTGTGCAACGCGATGTCTTGCCGGAAGGATTTTATAACCAGCAGTTCAAGAAGTGGGACATCGGCGACATCATTGGTGCCGACGGTACGCTATTCAAGACCAATACAGGCGAATTATCGGTCAAGATAGAAACCATTCGTCTGTTGACTAAATCTCTACGGCCGTTACCAGAGAAGTATCACGGCCTCACCGATACCGAGACCCGTTATCGCCAGCGTTACCTGGATCTGATCATGAACCAGGATTCACGAGATACTTTCCGGATTCGCTCAGCGGTGATTAACCATATCCGTCAATATCTGGGTACCCGGGGTTTTCTCGAAGTGGAAACCCCGATGATGCAGGTACTACCAGGCGGTGCCACGGCACGTCCGTTCAGGACATACCACAATGCCCTGGACATGGAATTGTACCTGCGCATTGCGCCAGAATTGTTCTTAAAGCGCTGCGTGGTTGGTGGATTGGAGAAGGTGTTCGAGATCAATCGCAACTTTCGCAACGAAGGGCTGTCGACCCGGCATAATCCGGAATTCACCATGCTCGAATTCTACGAGGCCTATGCCGATTATCACGATCTTATGAATCTCACTGAAGACATGCTGCGCGATCTGGCGCGCTCGGTGGTGGGGAAGACCCAGATTCAGTATCAGGGTGAGAGCTA
Organism: Thiohalomonadales bacterium; assembly: GCA_040235555.1. Taxonomy (GTDB): domain Bacteria; phylum Pseudomonadota; class Gammaproteobacteria; order UBA6429; family Thiohalophilaceae; genus RI-92. The sequence goes on from JBECKZ010000076.1 coordinate 4,666, forward strand.
CGATTTTGAGAAACCCTTTACCCGCATGACGGTGAAAGAATCCATTCTGCATTTCAACTCGGATATTCAGGCTAACGAACTGGACGATCATGAGTCGGCACGCAAGATTGCACAACGCATGCAGATTCCGCTTAAGGACAGTTATGGTCTGGGTAAGATCCAGATCGAGATCTTCGAGAAGACAGTTGAACATCGCCTTAAGGACCCAACCTTTATTACGGCCTATCCCACGGAAGTGTCGCCTCTGGCCCGACGTAATGATCATGACCCGTTTGTCACGGACCGCTTTGAATTCTTTGTCGGCGGGCGTGAGATTGCCAATGGTTTTTCCGAGCTAAATGATGCCGAAGACCAGGCAGAACGTTTCCGCAAACAGGTGGAAGAAAAAGATGCCGGTGACGAAGAGGCGATGTACTACGATGAAGATTACGTTACCGCACTGGAACACGGTATGCCGCCCACGGCAGGCGAGGGCATCGGTATCGACCGCCTGGTTATGCTCCTGACCGACTCCCCCTCAATCCGCGACGTCCTCCTGTTCCCGCATATGCGACCGGAGATATAGAAATCAAATGCGACCGCCAGGGATGGCAGGAGTGCTGGAAACGCACGACTGCAGGGATGCAGGCGTTAGGGCGACGCAGGAAGCCAAAGCCGAGGATCAGTTTTCAGCCAACCAGAACTCTAAGACAGAAATAGAAACCAACAAACGTCGATATTTTTATTGTTGAAGAAAGCGGAGGTTTTCTCCCTGTTTTGTTTATTAGCCAGCTTCCAGGGGATAAGGCAGCGTCGCTAAGGTCAATTTAGGGCCATTCTGTTGTCCCAAGCGCAATTCGGTCTCCGCTTTGTCTGTTTTTATAACAGCCAGGCATTGGCAATCCTGGGGTCCTGGCTCTGCTAGGACGATCTTGCCCGCACTTTGGTCGTCACCGCCGGCAGTATATAGATCCGTACCGGGTTCCGGGCACGGCCCCTGATCCAGTGACAGACGGTACATGCGGCGCTTGGCTTTGCCCAGGTAGTGCATACGTGCCACGATCTCCTGGCCGGGATAGCATCCCTTCTTGAAATTAACACCATTGATCAGCTCCAGATTGACCATTTGCGGCACAAATTCCTCAACCGTTTGAGGCCAGATACTGGGTAATCCGGCCTGAATGTCCAGCCAGTGCCAGAGATGTTGATCGGTGGCTAACAAATGTGCGGAAGCTTGCTGCCAGTACGAGGTAGCTTGCGCCTGGTCTGTTACTATCAGGAACCGCGGGCAGGGTGCCGGCAGTTTACAGACCAAGGTAGTGTCTGTCTGTGACAACTGGTAATCCTCACCCGGCAGTGGGAGCGTCTCCTGTACCTGAGGTGCAATTGATTTACCGGCCAGACCGAGACAGACAATTTCCTCGCTGGCATCCGTCAGTGTGACCTGGCTGCGTAGCACGAACATGCGCAGGCGCTTGAGCGTGGGTTCTAAAATGCTACGCGGTAGTAGTAGCAGATAATCCGCTTTATCCGGTATGACCATAAACTGGGCCAGCATCCGTCCCTTGGGATTGCAATAAGCGCTGAGCTGCACACGTGTGTTTTGCAACTCATTAATGTCATTACTCAACTGGCCTTGCAGAAAGGCTTGTACCTCAACACCTGAAGCACGGATACAACCAAGGTGGTCCAAGCTGCAGAGGCTGCCGTTCTCATCAAGACTGGCGATTGCATCTGCCAGATTTGTAAATATCAGCTGGCCCTGTTCATCGAGTTGGGCGCCTTGTTCCAGTAAAAATTGTTGCCACTGCGTTTGCATATCGTCATCTGCTCCAAAACCAGTCAGAATTGTATAAGATTGGACGTATGATGCAATTGAACTACACTAAAGTCGATGAAATCAAAACAAAAACGCCCAAAGTTTCTTAACCTTTTTGCTATTCACCTGCCCGTTACCGGGTTAACCTCATTTGCTCACCGCGTGTCCGGGGCATTATTGTTTCTGGCAATTCCTGCGCTGGTCTATTCATTTGGTCTGTCCGTTCGAAATGCTGACGGGTATGACGCTGCTCTTTCCAATTTAGATTCGTTACCCGTTAAATTAGTCAGTACGCTCCTGGTATGGTCAATTGCACACCACATCCTTGCCGGGATACGTTTTCTGTTAATGGACATCGATGTTGGTGAGCACATTGCCATAGCCAAGGCCAGTGCCTGGGTGGTAAATGTTGCGGGATTACTGATCGCATTTATATTGATAAGCAAGATTTGGTTATGAGCTGGCGTGCGCACGGAATGCGAACCTGGATAATGCAACGCCTGACGGCACTGTATATGTTATTGTACCTTTTGGTTTTCAGTGTCATCGTATTCAGACAGCCTGTTCATGATTTTGCACACTGGCACGCGCTTTTTATCTCGCCCTTCGCCAGCATAGCCACACTTCTGTTTTTTTACTCGCTGCTTTTTCATGCATGGGTTGGAGTTAGAGATATCCTGATTGATTATGTGCATGTCGCGCTTATTCGTTACTTATTCTGGTTATTAATTACGGTTGGTGTCATTGCAATGGGGATCTGGGTAAGCATGATACTGTTTTCGGTGGTCGTATTATGAGTCTGGCGCGACGTAAATTTGATGTCCTGGTAATCGGTGCGGGCGGCGGCGGTTTGCGTGCTGCATTGCAGTTGGCCCAGGTCGACGCCAACGTAGCTGTTGTTTCCAAAGTCTTTCCAACTCGCTCGCATACTGTTGCAGCACAAGGTGGCATAAATGCAGCGTTGGCAAATGTCCGACCGGATAACTGGCACTGGCATATGTTCGATACGGTAAAGGGCAGTGATTATCTCGGCGATCAGGATGCCATCGAGTACATGTGCCGGGCTGCCTCTCATCTGGTCTATGAACTCGAACACGCCGGTGTGCCATTTTCACGTCTGGACAATGGCAAGATCTACCAACGGCCCTTTGGCGGGCAGAGTCAAAATTTTGGTGGAGAACAGGCAGCGCGGACCTGTGCCGCGGCTGATCGCACTGGCCATGCCATGTTGCACAGCTTGTATCAGCAAAACATTCGCGCCAAGACACATTTTTTTGATGAATTTTTTGCCATTGATTTGATCAGTAATGAGGAAGGTACGGTTCTCGGTGCACTGACCCTGGAGATCGAAACAGGTGAACCCCTGTTGATTGAGGCCAAGACGACCTTGTTAGCGACGGGCGGTGTTGGTCAGTTGTTCAGAACAAATACCAATGCGCGCATCAATACTGGCGATGGCATGGCCATGGCCTTGCGTGCCGGCATTCCCCTCGAAGACATGGAATTTTTTCAATTCCATCCCACTGGTATTGCAGGTCGCGGTATGTTAATCACAGAAGGCGCACGCGGCGAAGGTGGTTTTCTGATTAATAAAGATGGTGAGCGTTTCATGGAACGCTATGCGCCTCATGCCAAGGATCTCGCCAGCCGGGATGTAGTGAGCCGTTCTATCTATACTGAGATCTCTGAAGGTCGTGGTTGTGGACGTGAAGCTGATCATGTCATGTTGAAGCTCGACCACCTGGGTATAGATGTCCTGAATAAGCGTTTACCTGGCATTACCGCCATGGTCAAAACATTTTTGGGGATTGATCCTGCAGAGGAACCCATCCCGGTCTATCCCACAGCGCACTACACCATGGGCGGTATCCCCACCAATCGTCATGGTGAAGTTGTAGTTCCGGTGGAGCACGGCGAAGAAGAGGTGCCAGGGTTGTATGCAGTAGGTGAATGTGCCTGCGTTTCCGTGCATGGTGCCAATCGTCTGGGTGGCAACTCCTTGCTGGATATCGTCGTGTTTGGTCGCTCGGCCGGTAATCGCATTATCGATGTTTTGAAAAATACCCGTTACCACCTACCGTTGCCGGAACACAGTGTAGATGCGGCGATGGCACGCCTGCGTCGCTGGGACCAAAAAGGTGAGGGGGAATCGGTGGCGACGTTGAAAAAAGAACTACAAACCGTGATGGAAAAATATTGTGGTGTTTTTCGTAGTGAACATGTCCTGGAGGAAGGCCTGCGAAAGGTTCAGGCCATCGAGGCACGTATCCAGGATGTGCGTTTACAGGATCACAGCAAGATATTTAATACGGCGCGTATCGAAGCACTCGAACTGGAAAACCTCGCGGATGTGGCCGTGGCAACTGTCGCATCAGCCCTGTCACGCAAGGAAAGCCGTGGTGCCCATTCACGCATCGATTATCCAAACCGTGATGATGCGCACTGGCTCAAACACAGCCTGTATTACAAAGAGCAAAATCGCATCGAGTACAAGCCGGTACGTTTGCGTCCAATTACCGTGGAAACCTTTCCACCCAAGGAACGAGTTTACTAAAGTACGGGTCCAACATTAACGATAGTTATCTAGAGATACCACACATTATAGATAGGCCTGCGTATGCGATTTCAGATTCAACGATACAACCCGGAAACTGACCGTAAACCGTATTTGAAGGAATATCGCCTGGAAGATATTCAACCAGGGATGATGCTGCGCGATGCCTTGTTAAAGATTAAAGCCATGGATGAGAGCCTGTCATTTCGACATTCCTGTGGTGAAGGGGTGTGCGGTTCCGATGCCATGAGTATCAATGGTACGAATGGCCTGGCGTGCCTGACGCCATTGTCCAAACTCAGGGAACCTATCGTCGTGCGTTCAGTACCGGGCATGCCCATCGTGCGCGATCTGGTGGTGGATATGACGCAATTTTTTCACCATTACCGAGCGGTAAAACCTTATCTCATTGTGCACGATCCTATGCCGGAAGTGGAATTGCCGCAAAGCCCGGAACAACGCGATAAACTGGATGGTTTGTACGAGTGTATTCTTTGTGGTTGTTGTACCACCGCTTGTCCTTCTTTCTGGTGGAATCCGGATAAATTTCGCGGACCAGCGGCCTTGTTACAGGCATACCGGTTTTTGGCGGACAGTCGCGATCAGGCTACGGACGAGCGGCTGCAGGAACTGGATGGGCCGTACCGAATGTTTCGTTGTCATACGATTATGAACTGCGTAACAGTATGTCCCAAGGGGCTCAATCCTACCAAGGCAATTCATCACATCAAACAGCTCATGCTCAAGGAATCCATCTAGCACATGTCGCAGATATCTATAGAGACTGAGCTTTCACGTGTGCGCTGGCAATGTCGCCGAGGCATGCTGGAACTGGACGCTTTATTGGGGGATTTCGTCGAGCAACATTATCTGACGTTATCATCGCAACAGCGCGCCAGTTTTCACGTCATACTTGATTATCCTGACCAAATGTTATTTGATTACTTCTTCGGGGAAAGCGTCCCCATCGACAAGGATGTTGCCAATGTTATCCAATGGATTCGCCAGGCCGTTGCGCCTGAAACGTAAACCTTCGCTGATACTTGCCGGGTTTCTCATCACCGTTCATGTGATGGGGCTGATTGCTTTGTTGCAGCCTCTTGCAGTAAACACACTTGCACTTTACTTGTTGTATGCCAGTCTCATGTTCAGTGCTGTCTACCATGTTGCATTTTTTCGCCGCCAAATTGATGACCAGGAATGCTGGATTTGGTCTGCGGATGGTACGTGGCATTTCGGTAATACTGAACGGCGTTTTAGCCTGGTATTGTCCAAGTCCGTACAAACACCCTGGTTCGTCACGCTAACGTTAGCGGACTCTGACAAACAATTGCGTGTATTGATCGTGCGCGATCAACTCGATGCCGATACGTTTCGCCGCCTCCGAGTCCGCGTGAAATTATATCAGGAGGACACGGCGGCAAGCAGAGAAGAGCCGGTATAATTCGGTGGAGTCAGCACGGTATTGTGCGGTGGCTGGCTGGTATCAGGATGTGGATAGTCGAGGGTGTAATGCAAACCACGGCTCTCCTTACGCGATAGGGCCGATTGCACGATCAATTTCGCCACGATAGACAGGTTGCGTAGTTCAAGCAGGTCATTGGTGACACGGAAGTTTCCATAGTATTCGTCTATTTCGTGCAATAACAAATTCACCCGACTGTCGGCACGTTGCAGGCGTTTATTGGTGCGGACGATACCGACATAGTCCCACATGAAGCGTCGCAGTTCATGCCAGTTATGCGTAACGACGACTTCTTCATCGGAATCCGTCACTCGCGATTCGTCCCAATCCGGTATGGTCTCGCTGAAGTTCGTCGGCGTATCCTGTTGCAGGATATGTTCACTTGCCGCCTCGGCAAACACCAGACATTCCAGCAAGGAATTGCTGGCCATACGGTTGGCGCCATGCAAACCGGTGAAGGCTACTTCGCCAATGCCGTACAGTCCGGCAAGATCAGTCTGGCCATGTAAATTGGTCATGACGCCACCACAGGTATAGTGGGCGGCTGGTACGACCGGGATGGCCTGTTGCGTGATGTCGTAACCGAGTTCGAGGCAGCGTTGGTAAACTGTAGGAAAGTGTTCGCGAATGAATTCTGCCGGCTGATGGCTGATGTCCAACAATACATAGTCGCTACCCAGGCGCTTCATTTCATGGTCAATGGCGCGTGCCACGATGTCACGCGGGGCCAGTTCTTCACGTGAATCAAAGCGGGTGAGAAATGGTGAACCGTCAGGCAGTGTGAGTTTTGCACCTTCCCCACGCAGGGCTTCAGTAATCAAGAAAGTTTTGGCCTTTGGGTGGTACAGGCAGGTAGGATGAAATTGGTTAAATTCCATATTCGCCACCCGGCATCCTGCACGCCAGGCCATGGCAATCCCATCACCCGTGGCGGTGTCCGGATTGGTGGTATACAAATAGACTTTACTGGCCCCGCCAGTAGCCAACACAGTATTGCGAGCACGGAATGTTTCGACCTTACCGTTACGTCGGTTTAACACATAGGCGCCATAGCAGCGATTCTCTGACAAACCCAGTTTCTGGCCGCTGATCAAATCGATGGCAATATGTTTTTCGTACACCTGGATTTTCGGGTGTGCGCGTACCTGCGCTGCCAGGGTAGTTTCCAGGGCACGTC
>JBECKZ010000119.1:0-17773 GCA_040235555.1 Thiohalomonadales bacterium
CCGCATGCCAGCTACTGCCTTCATAGTTTCTGCATTGTTCACTGGATCCAGTTGCTCATGAAAAAATCGCTGCAGACGTTTCCAGCGCAACGGACTGGAAAGATGTGGCCGCATAAATGCCCGCAATACGTCTTTCGTCAGGGTTTTGGCATTGCAGACTGCACTACGAAATACCAGGCGTTGAACCAGATGAAATCCCAGCGCGATCCGAAGTAAATTACTGGTGAGTGGATTCACGACTGCAGCAACATAAGGACGTTCTTCCTGACTCGGCCACTGATCATAAGCTTCGGCATTTGTCAGCACCGCCTTTTCGATCCTTTCAGGATACATCTTCATCATCAGTTGCAAGGTCGCAGCACCGTGATCATGACCGACAAAATACGCCTTTTGTATACCCAGGACATCCATCAATCCTACAACCATCTTCGCCTGCTGTGGCAAACTGTAGTCGTCATTCAAATCTACACGGGTATCACCCAGGCCCAATAAATCCGGTGCGATGACGCGATAATAGGATTCAAGCAAGGGCAGGACGGCTGACCATTCATAGGACTGGAATGGACAACCGTGTAGCAAAAATACCGGCGCGCCATTTCCTGTCTCAATATAGGCAACTTCCCATTTACTCACATGTTTGTATTTTTTCCGACGGGAAAACGGCTCCATCGATGACTCAATTCTGTCTGAAACATATTCGTCCATGATTCACCTCGGTTTTTTCGCGATCACAATGGTGGAGGGAAAGGTATTCTGGCTAAGTGACTCTTCTGTCATAACTTCAAACCCGGTTTGTGTTAATGCCGGCACCAGCTCAATGGGACGACAGCCCGTCAACAGGGAGGGTAAATGTTTTGCCAGCCATGGCCAGATGCGATTTGACCATTTCTGTCCCTGTGAAAAATAGGTAACCATTAGTCTGCCGCCTGGCTTTAGCACACGCTTGAATTCGCCTAATACCTGCGGATAGTCTTCGATTGGCAAGAGATCCAACATAAAGGTATTGAAGAGTCGATCAAAAGATGAAGCCTCATAGGGAAGCTTATAGGCACTGCCTTCTTGCAGTTGCCAGGAAAGCGATTTTACGTTTCGCAGACGCCGGCGTGCATGGCCTAACATGATCGGAGACAAATCAATCCCCTCAGTGACACCTGTTGGGTTAAGCCCCAGTAATTTTTCGAACAAGCGACCCGTACCGACGGCGACTTCCAGCAAGTGCATCCCATCGCTCACATCAGCGAGTGCCAGACACCGTGACAGTGCTTTGTCTTCGGTCAAATAACTCCAGGCGTCGTAAAACCAGGCGACGCGCGCATACTGTGCCTTGACATGTTCAGCGGAATACTGGCGAGGAAGCATTGGTTGACCTGTCATCAGTCCTCCCTGGATAGTCCGTTCAGGATCAGGGCCATCAGGCTTTGTGTACTTGTCTCCCAATCGATAGCTTTTTTGTCCGCGAGCCACTGCAGGACAAGCCCGTCATACACGGCGATCAACAGCCGCGCCGTGACTTTCGCGTCGACCGTATGGAATTCTCCTGCATCAATACCCTGTTGAATCACTCCCGCCACATCCACCGCCATCGCCTCAAACATGTGCCGAAAGCCTTTGCGGATTTCTGTATTTCGTTGGATGTGGCTCCAGAATTCCACGGAGGCTTCACACAACTGCAGGCTGGAAGTCACCCGCGCGGTCGCCGCCTGGGCAATCAAGGCCAACTTACATGCAGCAGTCGCTTCTGACTGTAAAGCCTGTTCGATCTCGTCTCTCAGCATTGTCTGCGCCCACTGTGTGTAGGCCGCCAGCAACAACGTCTCCTTACTGTCAAAATAGTGATAAACCGTTCCCTGACTGACACCGGCCTCGGCCGCAACATCCGAGACGGTTGCCGCGTGGAAACCCTGGCGAGTAAAGACCCGGAGGGCCGCTGCCAGGAGTTGGGCCTGGCGCTGTTCTCGCAATTGTTCGTTTTGTTCTTCGGTACGGGGTGTCATGGCTCATTTATTGATTGACTAATCAGTCAATATTAAAGACCATAAATGGGGACCTGTAAATGTAAAATCGAAAAATAAACAGGGGATCAGGAATGCGTATTCGTGTCCATTATGCTGGCAACAAGCAAATGCCATCGATTCATCTTATTTTGCCCAGATTGCTGGGGTAAACTGGTCCCCGGTCTTAATCAAGACGCCGCGTGCTGCTCAGGTACGATATCAATAATCGTGATTTCCGGTGGTGCCAGAAAACGTATTGGAGGCCCCCAGGTGCCACTGCCGTAACTCACATACAACCATGTCGTGGGCGTCACTTGCGTCAAACCCATGGGCACTCGATACGCCAGCCAAGTGAACAAGCCGAACGGGAAAATTTGTCCGCCGTGGACGTGGCCAGACAACTGCAAATCGACATACGGTGACGATGCTTTATTCACGACCGGTTGATGCTTTAACAATATCGTCACGTGACCGTTGTTAAATTGCTGTAACACAGACGCTTCGGACGGTGGAGCTTGCGCAGCCATACGAATCACCGAGGGATCATCCACGCCGACGATGTTTACCAGGTTGCCGATTTGCTTACCTTCACTGGATAACAAGGTAAAACCCGCGTCACGGGTAAACGCCAACGCACCTTCGAGGCCGGCGAAAGACTCATGGTTGCCGGTGACAGCATAGCAGCCATGCACGGCGTGCAGCTGGCGCAAGGTCTTTACAAACTTGCTGATATGATTAGCCTGCATGTCGACGAGATCGCCGGTGGATACGATCAGGTCAGGTTGCAATGCGTTTATCGCTGCAACCATGCGTTGTATATGCGCTTCGCTGGTTAACAAACCCAGATGCAAATCACTGATCTGTACAATACGGAACGCCGTGTGACCAGTATCAAACTTGGTCGTGGGAAAACGAAACTTGGTGATGTTGATTTTTGTTGCCACATACGCGCCATATCCAGATGCTGCCAATGCCATCACCATAATCGCAATGGTAACTTGCGGTGAGGACAACTGCGGCAACAACGGGGTACTGAGGCGGAAGACCTTATCGAACAGCCAAAGCACACCGCGTACTGCGTCGTTAATAGCTGCGAACGAAAAAAACAACAAGGCAAATCCCATCCAGGTGTAACCGATGCCCGCCGCTACCCGTGCCGTGCTGATCCAATTGGCGTTGATCAGTAACTGAGTGAGGATGGGCGACAGGACTAACAAAACGAACACCCAAGCCAGATAAACGTGAGCCGCAGGTAACAGCGGCGCGATTTTTTTATAAATATAGTAATGCATTCCTCCGTACAACGAGAGGAATACTGCGAGGAATACCACTAACCAGCCGAGCCGCATTTATACCCGACTTCTGTGCGTACGCACTGGGACGTGCCACGCAGCGTTGAAATGAAAACACATAACAAAAACGATATTTGTGCGCACTCTTCTTCTCCATCCCGGCGATGCGCCAGATCAGCTTGCAGCGCTATGTCCTAGCGGAAGTCGATGTGTTAGTTGACACAATCCGCCGCTTCCAGTTCTTCTATCAACGGAGTATAGGAAAATAATTGGGGCCAGAGTAAAAATCGATTTTGTATTCAAAGATTCTATTGTTTCTTAACGCTATTTACTCAGTACCCACATATTCAGCGGTAGCCAAATATGTTTGGTCAAAAAAAAGGGCCTGACGGCCCTTTTTTCTGAGTGCAAGCATTGCTTATTGCAGGCTCATCTTGGCTTTGGAGAGTTTATAGCTCCAGGGCAGACCAGCATTCTTCCAGCCATCGACTGAGCGACGACCTTTCTGCGACATATTGCCTTCAAAACCAGTCACAATCGAATACACCTTGGTGTAGCCGTCTTTTGCCAGCAGATTGGCTGCAAGGGCGCTGCGATCACCGGAGCGGCACATCAGGATAATTGGACTGTGCTTATCGATACCTTTGGCCTTCACACGATCACCGATCAAGGTTACAAAGTCGGAATTAGGAACCAGTTTGTAAGAACTTTTCTTGTCATTCCATACGTACATCGGGTCGATTTCCATATACGGTACGTTCGCATCTGCCACAGTCGGCATACCCAGGAAATTGACTTCTTCGCGGGTCCGAACATCCACGAACAAGACTTTCTCTTTCTTTACCATGTCATAGGCTTCTTTCGGGCTTAAGTACAGACCCAGTGTCGTGCGTTTCTTTTCCGGTACTTTATTGGCGTCGAAGGCAAAGGCCATGGACGATGACAGACCAAACATCCCAAGCAAACAGACCACAAATACAGATTTCATAAATTCCCCACAAGTTAAAAAATTGAAATTAAATTCGCCCAAATGGACAAAGGATTATTCTGCAAATTTTATATATCAGTAAAATCTAATAAACTTATGTGGACATAAAATTTTATTTATGTCGATATAATCAAAATAAATGATCAAAATCGGGAATATGGGTAAAAGCCTGTCCTAACCGTTTACCAACTGCTCACAGCTGCGAATTGCGAATAGGCTGTAGCCTCCTCCGAGCCTGGACTGCGAGATATTTGGGATGATTTGGGGAAGGCAGATAAAAACCTATAATTCCTCTGCCGCCACAACACCTGAATGAAGATGCCCTTCTCATAATCCGCGTTGAACCTGTGTTGTGGACAAAACCAGTAAACAAAACCGAGGTAATCACCACTTCTCACACTCCCTGTAAGATGAGATTGCTGAATACAGTCGGGATTATAAATTGATGTCACTTATATCGTGCTGTCAGACAGCGTTGACAACCAAGCAGCAACATGATGCCAGACTGATCGGATTAAATGCCTTTACGCTGAACCCGAATGTCCCGAATTTTATTCACTCCAGCCTTCCTCATCCATATCATCAAAGCGGTTTTCCTTCTTACCACTCTTCTGCTTGAGCACCCGGTCAAGCATGGGTGACAGTGTCCCAGTGAGCTCTTTCTGCAGGTCTTCGATCAGTTCTTCGATTTCCGGGCCACCCTTGACCTCGATGGGGTTCACGCCCAACATGACCAACTGCTTGGTAGCCGATCCGCCTATCGAACCACAATACACCAGATCGCTGCCGTGCAACCATGCGAGCTTGGGTTTGAGCTTGTCTTCGTTCCCGTCTTTCTTTTCCTTGGCAAAGGACTTGGTCGCCACCAGGGTCGCCGCATCCTCACTAACGCCATAGACATGAAATCCCTGGGACGAACCGAAATGCTGGTTCACGCATTCACCGTCGGAGGTGGCAAATGCCACCATCAGTAGTTTTTCATCTGCCCCTACGTCCGCCACGCTGTTTACTTCGGCAATCTCGCTCATCACTGTCTCCCAGTCCGGAATGAAATATGGTTTATCACAGCAGGATTCATTCCAACTTACCTGCCCCTGCAACAGGAAACCCGCCGTCCCGTAAAAAATCCAATCTGGCACAACACTTGCGAAGGGAAGTACAAGACTTCTCCAGGTACGGAAAACCGCAGTTTCTACTGGCAATCTGGTAAATGTTGGGACAATTCCAGGACACAATTGTCTGGTTTACAACAAAAACTGCAGGTTAGCGCGTGTTACTTGTCATGGAGAAAACATCGAATTAAACAACGGGAGACAGTTTCATGGCCAAAATTGGTTTGTACTATGACACCGATACCGGCAACACTCGCAAGGTTGCCAAAATGATCAAAGCCCAATTCGCTGAAGACGAAATTGACATGAAAGCCGTTGCCAAACTGGAAGTCGCCGATTTTGACAAGTACTCGGCTTTTATCCTCGGTACACCCACCCTGGGTGAAGGTGAATTGCCGGAGAACTGGAGTCCCCTGTTACCACAACTGGATGCGTTGGACTTTAGCGGCAAGACCATTGCCCTGTATGGTCTCGGCGATCAGGAGGAATATGGCCACGAGTTTGTGAACGGGCTTGGCCTGCTGTACGAAAAATTTGAAGCCCTGGGCGCCAGCTTTGTCGGCTTTTGGTCCACTGAAGGTTATGAATTTACCGTCTCCCTTGGTGAGCTAAACGGCGAATTCGTTGGTCTGGTGCTCGACCAGGACAATCAATCAGATCTCACACCGGAGAGACTGGAAACCTGGCTCACCGATGTCAAACCGGCACTGTTGGCCGCCGCCAGCAAGGCGGAAGCCGCCTAAATGGTTTTGTATACACTCAAATATAATTGATCAGGAGCATGCATCATGGAATTTGTTGAAGTCGCCCTAAACGAACTCACACCCGGAACTATCATACCGGTCCCACTTTTATATAACACACGCGAGGTCACGGGTCTGGTACTGAAACACGATGACGAGGTTGCCGTCTATCTGGATTTGTGTCCGCACAACAAGGTCGTGCTCAGCGAATCCGGTAAATACCTGACGGAAGATGGGAGCCGTATTAAGTGTGAAGCACATGGTGCCACCTTTACCCTGCATGACGGTGCCTGTGATCGAGGTCCATGCTCCGGTGACACACTGGCAAAGATCCCGTTTGAAGTTATCGAGCAAAGCGTGCGAATTCCCAAACAATTAGCAGAAGCATAATGCTTCCGTAAACATGATTTTTTCCTACCGGCATGTGCGCGAGTATATGCCACTTTATTTGTATGCATATTTTAAAGTCGTCGCTTTTCAACAAAAAAACGTCTTGAAAACAGAAAATTATCTAGCTTCCTCTCACATATAAAAAATATACTGGTTAAAAGCCAAAATCGAAATGTCTCATAGCCGCTGTGGTGTTTCGATGATAGTAAACTGTCAACATCTTGAGCTGTAACTCAACGGTGAATCATGAATCAGTCCGAAAGTATCTTTGATGAGATTCAAAGCATATTACAATCCAATTCTGTTTTTCGCGACCTGTTATCGCAAGAAAGCTATGACATGTTACTGGCTAACAGCCTTGTTCGAGCGCTCAATACGGATGAGGTGCTCTGTCATCAGAACATGACAAGCCAGTCAATGTTTTTGATTATCAGCGGTGAACTGGAAGTCAGCATTCTCTCCGGTGAAAGTGTCATCACCTTAGCCAGGCGCTATAAAGGCGATCTGATTGGTGAAATAGCCGCCTTGTTTACAATGCCACACATTGCAACGGTAACTGCAACTCAACCGTCAGTGGTACTGGAAATACCCACGGAAATCTTTATTGGCATAATTTCCAATAACAATGACCTGCACAATGCCATTATTGGACGGTGTAAGAACCGTATCATCGATACCGCGTTACGCCATGTCCCGGCTTTTCGGGATCTCAATGAAACTGAATTAACTGAACTTTCCTATCTTTCAACTATTACGACAGCCGACAGGGGTGACATAATAACTCGTGAAGGCGATAACGATTACAGTATTTATGTCGTTTGCAAAGGCGCCATACGTGTATTCACCCGAGTAAATGGTGTTGATGTGACCGTTGCATTACGCAGAGCCGGGGAATTTTTCGGTGAATATTCATATTTAACCGGGCAGGCACGAACCGCCTCTGTAGTAGCACTGACAGATCTACAACTCGTCAAAATGGAGGGCGAAGCCTTACACTCGTTTATGGAATATAACGAACCTACTGAAAGCTCTATCAAGCAGACAGCCATGCAGCGCAAAGCCATACTCGATAAACTACGCGAAATTGAGATTGAAGAAGAAAAGCAGATTGCAATCAAACGCCTGGACAGGATTAAGAGAATGTTAAAACCCAGCCTTTAATTTTGACTGATGAAACCGGAGCTAAAGGTCTTCTGTATATTTAGAGGTTAGATTAAAAATTATTCCTCGAGTCTGATGTTCGGTTAGAACTTTTTACTTTGATGCAAACCAAACCTGCTGGTTATTGCGACATTGGATCACAAGCGTAGCAATACTTCGGTAAACAAAGTCGTGGTAATCGTGCCATCCTACAACCCTTGTTAGATAATAGCTGGTTACGGTTTTATGATTCTATAGATGTCAACAACTTCCCTTGCTAACGCATTGTTACTGAAACATCTTTTCCAGATTACGGCAGTCTGCCCGGGCGACAGTCTTGACTCAGACTTCTAAATTGTGAGGCATTTAACTGGTATAATTATTATTAGTTCTGTTAGAGTTTTATTCTGGTTTGTAAGTAATGAGGAGTTTTGCTATGCGTTCTCTATACTTGTTTAGCTTACTGGCTAGCTTATCTCTGGCCCTGGCCGGTTGCGGTGGCGGTAGTGGCTCAGCGACTGGACAGGTGAGCGTGGGTATTACGGATGCCCCGGTAGATAGCGCGGAAGCGGTAGTCATCCATGTCACATCTGCCACCCTGCATGGACCGAGCGGCGATACAACGTTTGATGTGCTGGACCCTACGACCAGTACTCCAGGTCGAGATATTGATTTACTAAAATTCCAGGGTGGACAGTGGACGGGTTTGTTTGATGCTACCGTTACTGCTGGCCACTACAGCTGGATAAGGTTAGGAATCGACCTCGCGAAGTCGTATATACAGATTAATGGTGCACAATATCTCCTGCGTTGCACCAGTTGTGACAATGTCGGGTACAAAATCAATACCAGTTTCAACGTGGCGCAGGATGCCACGTTAACCATGATGCTGGATTTTGATCTGCGCAAATCGATTACCGATCCGAGCAGCGCAAACCAGGATTATATTTTGCGCCCCACTGTTCGCCTGGTTGAAAGCGCCGCGAGTGGCTCGATCAGTGGCAGCGTTGATCCTTCACTACTGGATTTTTCAAACGGCAATGTGTGCAGTGTCTATGTGTTTGCTGGATCGAATGCAACACCAGACGATATCTATATCCCGATTGGTTCTACGATACCCACGACCAATCCAGTCACCACCGCGAACGTGACGGGTACAGGCCCTTATAGCTATACCGCGTCTTTTCTTCCGGCAGGTGATTACACCATCGCAGTAACGTGTGATGCAGCTAGTGATTCTGCAGCAAGCAACGACACACTGACGTTCAGCTATGCACAAAATGTAACTGTCACCGCCGGCACAACAACAATGCAACCTTTTCCTGCAACACAACCGCTAGTACAAACCACCCCTTAATATTGTCCAGGCAATATCCTGTTCAAACCCACCCGCCGACTGGCGGGTGGGTTTGAAATCCAGGTCACAGTGCATTCAGGATCTTGTTAGAACGCCTAAGAGCTCTCTGAGCTGTTTTTGTTCCAGTCTGTTAAATTTACTTGTTCAGTCGCCTTCCATGGCGATTCAACCAGTAACCAGCAAAAATGATAACGATGATAAGCCCGATAATCACCGTTGGTGCCCAGGGAGCCAAATCCGCGACATGTGATTGGAGGCCAAACAGGATATAGGCCCATGCCGCTATTGCCAGATAAGTCCCAGCAAGCACCACTGATACAGTCAACCACGCGGGAAATCCGAGCAAAAACCCGATAGCACTCCCCACGACCGGCCCCGTCATCCAGAATGGGAACCAGACGAAAACAAACAGACCAATGATGCCATAGCGGCGTACCTTGACCTGATGATGCTCAGCAACGGACCTGGTGTTATCCAGAAAGTGTTTAAGACGAGGAAAGACGACCAGCTTGCGCATACTAAAAACAAACAAGGGATAAAACAAAAGCACCAACACTGTCTCTATCCACATGTTGACCGACACCACCAGGGCGTGTCCATAACCACTTGCATAACCTATGGACAGGGATACGGCCCGACCAAAGACAACGTTGCTAAAGCTCATGGCCCCGATCATTCGTGATACCTGGGGTGACCAAAATGCTGTCATCCCCATTGCTGCCAGACCTAAAAATGCGATGGCAATACCAAGCCACAGGATGTGTCCTTCAGTCGTTCTGAATAACCTGCGCCAGGCCGGTCGGTTTATATTTGTTTTTGCATTCATATCCACAGTAGTAATTATCGGGGTCTGATCACAATTCTTTATATTATCAAATAAAACTATACGACCAGTAGCACATTCAGAGAATCCCTTCAGCACTTCCCCCGGTTTAAAAACAGTCGTTGCCTAACTAGCCGTTATTTCACGGTGGGCAATACCGTGCATGAGTCGGCCAAGAATATCCGCACCGGTAATCACGCGTTTTTGATCCTTGCCCCATACAAGAATCAGATCGTCATCAATGACGTCATCTGCACTGTCTGCCGCATAGACCTTGAGTTGCGATAACACCTTGCCCAACAGGATGCTGGAATCGTGCACGATGATCGGACGATGACAATAGGCGGCCGGATTCAGTGGTTCCGAGCCAAACAACGCAGCGCGCAAGAAGGCATTGGCATTCATCACCCAGAACGGTTCACCTCCCACATCTGTCAAGACCACCCATTTTTTGCCCGAGGCATTCACCTGTTGCAGGAACGGATCACGAATATCGCGTTGGAACGGCGGAAATAGCACGCGATCATTTTCAGTCGTCACCGGGATGACGCTTCTTGGATCAAGAGGCTCGCCCTCCGTAGCGATCATCATGTCATCCATGGCCAGGAAGTTCAGAGCCCCGATTCCTTCCAGACGATCGATATCGGTATTTCTGGCGGCAATGTGTTTCTTGATCACGGTGCGCAAATCACTCTCTGCGTAATAGTGCATTGCTTCCTTGCCCAACCATAAGTCAAGCAGCATTGCCGTGGGCTTGGCCATGGGGAAGAGAATTATCTGGTAAAATCGTAATACTGGTGCCAACATCCCTCCCATTTTCAAGGCATGCCGCGAAAAATAAGCCTGTGGCGCGATCTCACCCAGAAATGTAATCAGGATAGTGGAAAAAAAGAATGCGGCAACGCCAGTCAGTATCGAATTTGCCAGCAATGCTAACAGGACGTTGATACCGACATTGCCCCACAGGATAGTGGTCAGTAAAAAGTTACTGTCCTTGCGCAAGTGCATTATTTTGTCTGCATAGCGGTTACCCGCCGAATACTCTACCTCCAGGCGCATACGGCTGATACCCAGCAAGGCAAGATTCAGGCCGGAGAACATTGCAGACTGAGAGATACAGAACACAATTCCCAGCCAGGTAATTACATGGGTAACGCTGAGTTCGTACATGGGAGTGACTCTTTGACGTAAGTGAGTATGTGTTAAATCATTTTATAAAGATATTGCTCCATCGCTTTTCGACATCAGGCGGACAAGACACGCACGCCACGCCGCACCAGCCACTTGCGCATTTCCTCGATGGCAAAGATCACTAACGGCGCAACCACGATCAAGCTCCATACCCATAGCGGCACGGTGGCCGTTGAGAACACGCGGTACAGTGCCGGTATATTGGTGACCAACAGGATGAAGCCGATCTCCACCACGATGCCCAGTACAATCCAGTGGTTGATGCGGGTAAAGTAGCTCAATGCCGACTGGCGGTTGGTGCGGCAGGCCATGACATTACCGATTTGGCAAAAGATGATCGTGGCAAGAAAGGCCGCAGAGGCTTCGGCAAACAACGGCTGGTTGTCATTTGTTGGCATGCCCCAGTGCCAGCCACCCTGATAAAGCACAAGGAAAAACACCGCGAATGACAGACCCGCCTCGGCAAGACCGATAATGCCATAACTGCGCAGGAAGGTCCGATAACTCACCAGGCGTTCGTGACGACTGACAGGCGGGCGCTGCATGACATCCTTTTCCGGTGGCTCATTGCCCAGGCCGATGGCAGGCAGAATGTCGGTGAGCAGATCGATGGAAAGGATCTGGATTACTGTCATGGGCAGGGGAATAGGAAAGATCACATAGGCAATGAATGGCAGGATCTCCGGCACGTTGCTGGTCAGGATATAGGTGATGAACTTCTTGATGTTGTCATAGACTGCCCTGCCTTCCTCGATTGCCCTGACGATGGTCGCGAAATTATCATCCAGCAGGATGATATCCGAGGCCTCCTTGGTCACGTCGGTGCCCCGCTTGCCCATGGAGACACCGATGTCAGCCCGTTTGAGTGCCGGTGCATCGTTAACGCCATCGCCGGTCACCGCCACCACTTCCCGCATTTCCTTGAGGGCAGTGACAATGCTCAACTTCTGCTCGGGGGCGATGCGTGCAAATACCACTTCGCCACCACGGAGGGTATCGATAAGTTCTTCCGTGTCCATTGCATCCAGCAATTCACCGGTTATTACCTTGGGCGCGGTGACAATACCCAGCTTGCGGGCGATATAGGAAACCGTCTCGCCCTTATCACCACTGATGACAATGATCTTAATACCTGCGTTCTTGCAGGCCTGCACTGCGGCAGGTACCTCCGACCGCGGCGGATCCACCATGGCCACATGGCCAACAAACACCAGGTTACCGACACTGTTGTCGACGTCGACCTCACGGTAGGCCAGGCTCAACACACGCAGTCCCTGGTTGGCATAGCTGTCGGCCTGCTTCATCAGCATGCGGCGCTCATCTTCGCTCATCCCGCGAACCTGGCCATCGTGGTGTACCTGGCTACACAGATCCAGCATGACATCCGGCGCACCTTTGACCGTCAGGTATCGGGTATCGCCCTGGGTATGATAAAGACTCCACATGTGTTTACGTTCCGCAGCGAATGGCTGGCTGTCCAGCAGCTCGAAGCGTGAATTCAGGCTGTCATAACCGGCCCGGGCATTCGCGAATTCCGCCAGTGCCACCTCGGTGGGATCCCCCTGGAAGATCGAATTGCCGTGATCGCCATTGGTACTAATAACGTCATTGCACAATGCCATGATCTCCACCATGGGGGTCGCAGCCGGGTTGGCGTCGAATGCCTCACCATCATCCGCGTCGAATTCCTGGAAGTTAAGATAGAGTTTTTCGACATGCAGCTTGTTCTGAGTGAGGGTGCCGGTCTTGTCGGTGCAGATCACCGTAGTACTACCGAGGGTCTCTACAGAAAGGATCTGCTTGACCACGGCGTTTTCCTTCCCCATCTTCACCGAAGACTGGGTCAGTGCCAGGGTCACCGTCGGCAACAAACCTTCCGGCACATTGGCCACGATGATGCCAATGGCAAAGATCAAATTCGTCCACAACGGATTGCCAATGAAAAACCCAATGACAAAAAATACCAGGCCAATACCCACGGCCAGGTAGGTAATCTTGCGTACAAAGTAAGCCAGCTCCTTCTGCATGGGCGTGAGATCCTGCTGAACGCCCTGGGACAATTCGGATATCGCACCAATACTGGTGGAACGCCCGGTTCGGGTGATCAGGATCCGGCCATGACCCTTGATGATGGTGGCACCGGATGCCGCTTGCATGTCGGCATGTATCTCGTCCTCGGCTACCTGCTTGGTCACAGGCTCGGACTCGCCAGTGATGATCGATTCATCCACCAACAACTGACTGGACTCGATGATGACACCGTCAGCACAAATCTTGTCGCCTTCCTGGACGAACAATACATCGCCGGGTACCACTTCCTTGGCATCCAGCAGGATCTTTTCCCCGTCGCGTAGCAGCACCACTTCTCTGGGGATGTAATCGAGAAACGACATCATCATTTTCTCGACCTTGTAGTTCTGGATGAATGACACCAGCGCGTTCAGCACAACCACAACCAGCAAAGCCACCGCGATCAGTTCGTAACCCTGTCCGGGCAACATGTAATGGGCTACCCAGGAAAGTATCGACGATGCCAGCAACAATAGGGGAAACAGCGCGAGAAATTCTTCCAACAGCATACGCAATGGAGAACGCGCCCGGTGGAAGCGGATCTCGTTGCTGCCATAGCGTTTCTTGCGTTCCTGGGCCTCTGCCGTACTCAGGCCGCCGGCATCACAGGATAATCCCTGGAACAACGACGCTTTGTTCTTGAATGTTTCCATCTGGAGACAAACACTAAAGGGGATTAATAACCATTATTCATTCGAAGATTCGTCCAGTCGTTTTTCTGCTTCGCGTACCCGCTCGGCTTTCGAGACTTCCTGGAAATGTTCTACATCTCCATAAATACCAGGCTGGCGTTGACTCAATTCCGCAATGGTGGAATCACGGCCATAGATAATTACGTTGTCACCTTCTTCCAACCTGGTTTCGCCATTTGGTGTACCAATGAATTCGCCGCTGACTCTTTCGATGCCGAGTATTAAAAGCCCTTCATCGCGTAGATTTAAATTTGCCAGAGTTTGATTGGCAAGCCAGCTTTCAGGGTCAACGTGCATTTCACTGACTTTATATTCACCCGCCAGGTGCAAAAGACTGGCATAATCTCTGATTTCCAGACGCGTATAACGACTGAGCATGCGTTCTATCATTTTCGAAAGTTGACGGTCCACCCAATGACTGGATGAAATCGCCCATAGCCCGACCACACCGGAAATCAGCAGGACAATTTTGAGTGTCAGCATGGTACCCGTTTCTTCGCCCACAAACGTGAGAATGAGTGATGTGAGTACTGCCGCGATACCGGCATTTCCAAACAACATTAACAACAGAATGATGCGACGGCGTACTGGATGCGTAACAATATTTTCCGATTCGGAAGTCGTAAAACCTGTACCGGTAAATGCGGAGCGTGCTTGAAAACGCGCCGACTCCCGGGACATTCCTGTATAAGTAAGGGCAATTGTTGCGATGCGCGTAACCAACAAAGACACCGACAAGACCAGGAATAATGACAGTATCGCTAACAATGGATTAGCCTTCTGGTTGCACTATTTTTTGTTCAGGAAAATGGCCAAAACTATAAATAAGTATAAACCTATATTTTCTCCGAGAATGGGAAATACAAAGACGGGAAAGCAGATAGAGGGACTCTGAATTGAGCAATTATTTAGTCTATTTTCTGGATCTTCCCCTTTTCGGTTAACCTGGTCTAAGTCCTTAGGCAAAACCTCGATTGCCCGGATCCCGGGTTTTTACTCTGACTCCTAATACAATCGCGATCCGTTTATCGGCTCCCTGAAGTTCAAGTCATTATGCCTGTTACGATACGATTCCGACCTTCCTTTTTAGCCTTGTACAAGGCATCGTCTGCCATAACTCTTATTAAGCCGGCATGATTTTTAGATTCTGGTACCATTGTTGCGACACCAATACTCAAGGTTAAATACGGTGATATTGCTGAACTTTCATGTGGTATCTTGTATGTGGCAAGCTCATTGCGAATCTTTTCTGCCACATTAATTGCTTCCTTCTCGCCTGTCTCAGGCAAGATAACTGCAAACTCCTCACCACCAAAGCGGGCCGCCATATCGACAGAACGTCTTACATTGTTTTGCAATATTTGTGATACCTTCACCAGGCACTGGTCACCACCCTCGTGCCCATAGGTATCATTAAATTGCTTGAAATAATCAATATCTATAAACAGGAGTGACAATGGTTGCTGGTTACGTTGATGCCGGTTCCATTCATTTGACAAGTATTTATCCATCGAACGACGGTTATCAAGCTTAGTCAATTCATCCCTATCTGCCAATTCAGCTAGTAATCGATTAGATTCGGAAAGCTGGTTGGCAAGCTGTTCATTTTTAAAACGTAATTTGAGTGAGTTGGCCAACCGATTGTGAAACCTGATCGCCGAAACATACATCAAGACAATGTAAATAATGAATAGGCCAGTGAGCTCGGCAAAACCTTCGCTGGTCTGTCGTAGCATGACAAAAATCAGGCAAAGAACCGGGGGCAAATAAAACGCGGGGAATGCGATAAAGAATGGTGTATTTGTATTAAAGGCACCTGCAGTAATACCTGTATAAATCACAAAAAGTATCACCTGGTAAGGAGCAGGCCACGACGTTTCAAACAGAAACGCCAGACCACCCCAGATTATGCCGGACAGGAATGTTCCCAGGACATAAGCATAGCCCCATTTTTTGATGATCAAATAATCAGTGATTACTTTTTTATTAAAAGTTACGGTTTCAATGATACGAATGACTGAGAGAAGTATCATGAACGTTAACCAGATTAAAAGGGTTGTGTGGCTGGAAACTTTCCAAAACATCGCAACACTGATAAGTGCAGTCAAGAGCCCCAGAAACTGAATCGTTACGCCCTGATGATAAACAAGGCGGATTTGTTCGGCTCGCACCTCATCACTGGCTTTGTCGGGTAACAGGAAATTAATCATTTATTTGGTATATCTACACTCGAACTTTAATTATATAGTTTAGCTTTTTCTTCTGGCCACTGCCTGTTCTTCATACACCATATACCACAGCCCGAACCTCGTAAACAGAGACAAACACTGGGTAACTTCCAGAAGTTTCATTGCCAAAGAGCTACAGGGATAGGAATGAACCAACCTCAGTTTAAACATCCTGGCAAAGGTTGCACTATCTGTGTCGACCTGTCGTGCGCATTGGGACACCCTTTTCAGGGAAAGTTTTGCCACTGATTTAAAGTACCCGTTATACTGGTGAAGGCTCAGTCTGCTCCTGTTCCTTTTTGACTCTTCCTTGTCTATAGTTGTGAACAAAGAATACTCAGGGAGGAATTCAGTATGGACACATTACTCTATCAATTCTCGGTCTCGCATTACTGCGAAAAGGCACGCTGGTCACTCGATTATAAAAGCGTGCCATACAAGATAAAGAATCTTTTACCCGGTATGCATCGACTTACGCTACGCGGTAAGGTAAAAGATACAACCCTACCCGTTCTTCGTATGAATGGAAACTACATCCAGGGTTCTGATCACATCATCGATTTTCTGGATGAGACCATCCCAACAAACATGCTTAGCCCTACTCATCCTGACCAGCGCGCCGAGGCAAGTCACTGGGAAAATTTTGCCTCGACTGAACTCGCTACCCCATTTGCTGTTTTTCACTATTCCCATATGCTGGAAACACCCTATTTGCTCCGCCAACGGTATATACAAAACGGACCCTGGTATGGTCCACTTTACTTTGCCATCACTTTCAAGCGTATCTGCCAGGTCATTCGGGATTTATACAAGATAAACCAAAACAGTGCTGACCAGGCTCGTGCAACAATTGAAGCTGGCCTGCAAAAACTCGAACAGCACCTGCATTCCCGAACCTATTTGGTGGGAGATCAATTCAGCCGCGCGGATCTGTCGGTCGCCGCATTACTCTCGCCATTAGCCAGACCAGCACAACTGGCAACGAATAGCAGCAATGCATACCCGGCCTTCACGCAATTCCACACTCAGCTTGCAGATTCGCCTGTCATTCAATGGGTCAATCAGCTTTATCAAAACCATAGAAGTTAATTGCAGCATGATTTGACCTGCATGTGGCCTGGCCATCAGTTATCGATAACTTTTGAGTAATATTTTTTACTCTTCTCCCAGGCATTCATGCAACGCTGCCGCGTCTAAATACCATCAATTGGATCTACTTATACGTATTTCTGTGACATGTCTGCAGATTTTCGGACTGAATATGCAAAAAAAGAATGGAAATTTTCTATTTAGTGCGTATATTTACTGTAGCCATAATCCTTAACTCATTGATTCCGTGATAGATTATCCATGAAAATCAAATTTAACCCGGTTCTGTATATTTTTGTCTTTTATATTTGCATAAGCGCATTTCTCATCTTTTCGTATTTTAATTTTCAGCAATCCCTGTCTGATGTTCATGCAGTCAATCTCAATCCTGTTGCATATGGACTGTTGATTGTCAGTTCAATTGTTCTGGCTTTGTCATTATTCAGCCTTTTTCGAATACCATTCTTCCATTATTTATTCAAAATGATGCATTTATGGATGGTCATCCTGTGTGGCTTTAGCTTGTTTCTGTATTTTAAATATGGACACATGCTGAGCGACGTTATCAAAACTATTACACCACAAAAAATTGCTGAAATCTTTCCTGGTACAGACCCTGATGTCTTCAACCCCCTTGTCAGCCTGGTTCACAATGGCCTAAAAG
>JBECKZ010000213.1:0-48341 GCA_040235555.1 Thiohalomonadales bacterium
CCGCGTAGTTGTGATGAAAAAATTTGGTAAATTTGTTCCACGTTCGCAAGGTGTTGTTGGCGCAGTTATCCTGGGTAACGGCAGTGTAGCGCCCGTAGTCGACCTGGTTGAGTTACTACAGGTGCCAACCAGCCAGATATCAAACGTACAAAGCCCGGCAGTACAATCCGCGGATAGGATGGATTCCGGACAGAGTGCGCTTCGCGCCCTGGTGGTCGATGATTCGCTTTCTGCACGCCGCGCGATGACACAGGTACTCAAAGATGCGGGATATGAAGTGCGTACCGCCAATGACGGTCTGGATGCGGTCGATATCTTGAGCAAATTCATCCCGGATATCATCCTGTCCGACATGGAAATGCCGCGTATGAACGGTCTGGAACTGACAGCCCATGTGCGATACGCCGAACGGACACGTCATATCCCGGTCATCATGATTACGTCACGCTCCACTGAAAAGCACCGGCAGATGAGCTCGGCGGCTGGTGTGGATCTACATATCGTCAAGCCGTTCAACGATGATATTCTGTTGCAACATGTCTCGAAGCTGACTGCACGATGAACACCACCCCATTCACTCAAGCAACTGCCATCTCTACGGCCGCATTCGTAACAATAGCCGGCATGCGGCTGGTGCTGTCCCAATCGGAAATCCGCGCACTGGAGGCCGCATCCGATGTCGACAGACAGGAGCCAGAGCAGTTTAGCGTGGGTTGGATCCAGTATTTACAGCAACGCTGGCCAACCTACTGCCTGTCGTCGGAGCTAAGCTTGCTCACCACGATACCGAAGGAACGTCGCGCCTGCATATTGCTGGCTTCGGGTTCAGATCACATAGGTATCCTGTGCGATGAGGTTCGCATCGCCAGACACAACGAACTCGAACAGCAGCATGAACTTCCGCCAGTTATGCACCTGGCGGACACGCCAATACTCAGTTTGGTTGGATTGAATGAAAATGACGTTGGCTGCCTCACCGACGCTAAACAACTGATGACGCACATAACCCGCCTGGTCAAGACATAATGATGACACAAATAGAGCCAAATTTTCGCACGAATGCCTGGCTGTTGAATTTCGGCCCTGGTCTGCGCGCTGCCGTGGGCACACAGGTATTGCTGCATATTATCGACGACCCGAAAATACATCCCGTACCTTGCACCCCTGCACATTGCCACAGCGTGGTTTCCTGGCAGGGACAATTGCTGCCGGTTCTGGACATGGCGTCCCTGCTTGATGATGGTCCGCAAACCCACTTGCTGCTGGCAATCGCGGGTTACCAGGATCATACGGAGAATGTCACACGCTTCGGTGCATTGCTGATTTCCGCACCGCCAGCGGCAATTGCAGTTGGCGCTACGCAATCGTGTCCATTACCGGAACAGCCAGTCGGCTGGAACAAATATGCACTTTCCTGTTTCGACTATCACGACGTAGCCATTCCCATCCTGAATCTTGCCCGAATATTTTCCCCGCCTACTAATTTCACCCAAATGCAGGCAGACTATGTTGTGCAAAACCTGACTCAGAACACTTTAGAACCTCTTTGAGTTTCATTAAGTACTCCCCGAACCAGTGTTACTGGTTCTGGTCGCACAGATATTCTCTATATACTAGTACACATAATAAATAGCTGAGGATTCTTCTATCCTCGGTCGACCCGGTATACCCGGGCGTACCTGGCGTCGCAGCATTGTTTCAATTTTATCCTTGAAATCCTCTCGCCCCAGCACCAGTTCCTGGTTGAATAATGTGCGAATGGCATGGACCACCGCTTTATCCAGGAATTGGTCGAATAGATAACGATAGGTATGCAGGCGTGGGTCCTGCATAACTTACATAAAGAACGCCAGAGTGTTTGCGCTTTGCTACTCTGCACATCCAACGCGACAGCTGAATAGCCAGGTAATTATGAAATGAGTTGCCTTTCGATCGCATAGGCGGTCAGGCCTGCTGCGTTATGCAGATTCAGTTTCCTCATAATATTCGCCCGGTGTTTCTCCACCGTTTTGACACTGATGCTTAGATAATTAGCAATCGATTTGTTTTGCTGACCTTCTGCGATCAGCTTGAGCACCACCCGTTCACGCGAGGTCAGTGTTTCCCACGGCGACCTGGCGTCGACATCGCCTCCGTTGAGGTAACCCACGATAATCTTCTCGGAGACTACCGGGCTCAGATAACTCTTTCCGTCCAAAACACTTCTGATTGCGGTTGTGAGTTCCGCATGGGTTGAATTCTTCAGGACATAACCGTTCGCGCCTGCCTCCAATGCAGCACGAATGTATTCTTCCGTCCGATGCACCGTTAATACAATAATGCGGACAGCTGGATGCCGATGTTTGATCTCCCGAATCGCCTCGATCCCATTCATCCCAGGCATGGACAAGTCCATGAGTATCAACGCCGGTTTGACTACCCCGATGAGACGCACGGCATCGCGACCGTTATCAGTTTCACCGACAACCTCGAGACGCGAGTCCAGCGACAATAAGGCCAGCAATCCTTCCCGGACGATCGCATGGTCCTCAACAACGAATACTGAGGTGACATTCCCGAAACCTACCCTGTGATTGTTATCCCTGACGGATCGTACTTCTGAATGCTGCTGGTAACCGTTCATAGTTCTTCTCCCAATCTCTATCTTTATTATGGTGATGCCCGACAAGCCTTCATTACCTGCAACTTGCCACAAATTACATCTACTGCTTTTTTCGAATTCACATGCCAGGCAAGTTTCGCCTCAGCATAGCAACCACTTCACTGATGAAGTGGCCATAGGATACGAATGGTCGTACCCACATCCCTTGCAGAAGTAATCGAGAAAGCGCCACCCGAGAACTCCGCCCGCTCCCGCATACTGGCAATTCCGGCACCCTTACAACTTGTTTTGTCACGCTGTATCGGCTTGGACAGGTCGAAACCGATCCCGTCATCCTGAATCACAAACTCGAGCATTGAATCGGTTTGTCTGAGATGGATGCTCACATTATTGGCTTTGGAATATTTCGCCAAGTTGTTGAGGGCCTCCTGCAGAATCCGGTAAATTACTGTCTTGAGCTGGGCCGGCACAACAGATTCAGGTACATCAATATAGGTATTGAGACGGATAGCATTATAAATAGAATGAAATTCGCGACAAAACCACGCAATCGTCGGGATTATCCCAAGATCATCAAGCATCGATGGGCGCAGGTTCGTCGATATCCGATGCACCTCATCAATCGAGGTCTGGATGCGGGTTAATATTGTTTCGATTAATCCATCGCGCTTACCGCCGGACTGAATAGCGCCACGGCCGACAGCGTTCTCGATGGAAAATTTTATCGCCGCCAACGACTGGCTTATGCCGTCATGCAGTTCGTCAGCAATCCGCTTGCGTTCCATCTCTTGTACAGTCAGCAACTGTTCTGACAAAAGACGCATGTCATATTCAGATTGACGCAAATCATCTTCGACCCGCCGTCGCTCCAGTATTTCGCACCAGAGTTGCTCATTGGCCTTCATCAATTCATTGGTCCGTTCCTGCACGAGAACCTCAAGATGCGTATTGCTGTTCTTCAGCAATTCCTCGGCGCGTTTTACCCTGGTAATATCCTGCACCACAAGAACGGCCAGACTCGGCGGTGGTGTATTTGTCGTCTTGCGTCGTGTCGTGGGGCGTAACTGTATTTCAAGCTTGCGCTGGAGGACATTGTCATCCACCTCAGTGACGATGTGACGACCTTTCATGACATCATCCCAGGTTTCTTCGAACAAGGTGTGCAAATTACAGGTGTGGTCGCTGCAATTGGGATGCAGTACTTCATGCACCGTAAGGTTTCGAATATCACGTACCTGCCCCGGAACCCATAGTCCAAGCGAGCGATTTGCACGTACGATATGTCCCTGTTCATCGAGCAGACAGATGAAATGGGGCAGCGTGTCCACGGTCGCCTCCCACTCCTGTTTTGCCTGTTCAATCCTTTCCTGATCTTTTTGCCGTGTCTCTTCAATCCGTCTGCAGTCGATGGACACTGACAACATCCCGGCCACCGCATTCAGGCAGGCAATCTTGCTCTGATCGAATGTGCGCACTTCGGTACTGAATATCGCCAGGATACCCACGGTATCATCGCCACAGGTAATTCTTGCACAAAGGCCACTGACCAGCCCGTGGTTCGAAAACAACTCCGGAATGTGGAAGCCAGATTCTTGCCGAAGGTCTTCGATGATTACCGGTTTGTCGGCTGATAGGACGAAACTTGCGAAGGAATTGCTGCCGGCCTCAAAAACCGCCTGCCCCACCACGCCAAAATGCCAGCCAACACCATCCTGCAAATAAAATTGGTTTTGGTTTGACTGTCTGTGCAACACCATGGTGTGCGTGACGCCAAATATTTTGGCAAGCAGGGCGGCTGCATGATTGGCGACGACGGAATAACCTGGACACGAGTTGGCTTCTGTAGCAATGTCCGCCAGGACACTGGCAAGCGTAGAGACACCCTTTTTGGCGCCGTAGGCTTTGATGGTAAACTCCCTATATTGTTGTATTTGAGCCTATGCATGTCTGGGCGTCCTGCCCGCCTCCACTCTCTAAAATGAGAGGGTGGCAATGGCGTGTTCATTTCACACGAATATCCAAAAGTAGGTATCTGGAAGTATAGTCAACACATTAATTTCTCTCTATATATATAGGGTGTTTACCTACCTTTTTATTCGTAAGGAAGGTATTTACCTGCCATTGCCTGACATTTAATTCTGTGCGCAATACAGAAAGTTATTACTAAACAATACGTTAGCCTCATTTCTTTGTTTTCCTGGCGTGTTCCCGTTTTTTGGTCCCGTACTCAGTCTCCGGTATGCCTGATACACGCTAAACCCCACTCCTATTTAAGGCATCACCCTCCAAACTGAGTATCTAGACGAAGGCAAATACATGCTTCGTAAAGCCTGTAACTGGAGGGAGTTATGTATCGACCTATCCTTGCCGAGCCCGTTTCCTTACGGATTGCAAAGGGATTCACGCTACTGGAATTGCTGGTAGTCATGGTCATTATCGGCCTGTTGGCGAGCTATGTCGGCCCAAGATATTTCGCTCAGGTAGGAAAGTCGGAAGTCAAAACGGCGATGGCACAGATCAACGCACTGGGAAAAGCCCTGGATCAGTATCGCCTGGACACCGGCCGTTACCCGACAACCGAACAGGGACTGGCCGCCCTGGTAACACGCCCCGCTAATGAGCCGCGTTGGGATGGTCCGTATTTGAAGAAGAACGTTCCCTCCGACCCATGGGGCAATGCCTACGTCTATAAACAGCCTGGTGATCACAGCGAATATGATTTGTTGTCCTACGGCAAGGACGGTCAACCAGGAGGAGGTGGAGAAGCCTCAGACATCGTCAGCTGGTGAGCAGACATGTCCTGGATGTCCACATCACTATCACCTAAGCAAACTCTTATTTGGGGCAGTCATGCGCTATGAAGTAAAAGCCTTGAGCGAGGATGCGGAAATTCTCACCTTAACGCTGGAAGCCGCGGATGAGTCTGAAGCAATTAGCCAGACGAAATTGCAAGGCCTCGCCATCCTGGCGATACGTCGTAAATATTCATGGAACGGCTGGCTGACAAACCGTCATACCCGCTTTTCCCTGATCTTGTTTACCCAGGAGTTGCTGGCGTTACTGGATGCCGGTCTTGCCCTGGTCGAAGCAATTGAGACCCTGACAGAAAAAGAGGAACACCTGGAAACGCAAAAAGTCCTTGGACAGATCATCGCCTATCTTTATGAAGGTCATCCGCTCTCGTATGCCCTGCAACAATACCCAAAGCATTTTCCGGCACTCTTCGTTGCTACCGTACGTGCCAGCGAAAAGACCAGTGACCTGAACACGGCCCTGACCCGCTATCTCAGTTATCAGTTACAGATGGATGCCGTGCGTAAAAAAGTGATTAGTGCGTCCATCTATCCGATCATCCTGCTCATCGGTGGCAGCCTGGTCACGCTGTTTCTGATCGGATACGTGGTGCCGCGTTTCAGTCTTGTCTATGACCAGCTCGGCAGCAGCCTCCCATTTTTTTCCAGACTCCTGATGCACCTGGGCCAGGTCCTGCGTGAAAACGGGCTGTTGATCATGAGCGTGCTGATCCTGATCGTGATTGGCCTGGTGTATGCCGCCCGGCAACCGGCGAATCGGCAGTGGCTGGTGCAACAGTTCTGGAAAATTCCTGCCATCGGCAATCGCATGAAGATCTATCAGCTTGCACGCTTTTATCGCACCCTGGGCATGTTGTTGCAAGGCGGGACACCGATTGTTACTGCACTTCACATGGCCTCTGACCTGTTGCAAATTTCTTTACGCAAACTGCTCGCGCTCGCTTCTGTAAGTATTGGCGAAGGACTTTCAATTTCCCAGGCGATGGAACGTCATGGCCTGACCACACCGGTGTCTTCCCGCTTGCTGGCGGTCGGTGAACGCAGTGGTCGAATGGGCGAAATGATGGAACGTATCGCCGCATTCTACGACGACGAAATGGCCCGTTGGGTAGAACGATTCAGCACGCTTTTCGAACCCATCCTGATGGCCGTGATTGGCCTGGTCATCGGCGTCATCGTGGTGCTGATGTATTTCCCCATCTTTGACCTTGCTGCGAGCATACAATGACTAACGTAAATACCGATACCTACGTCTCCACTCTTTCTCGGGAACAGATCAGCGAGGCACGCGCCGTCGCGGCTGAGACCCGACGTCCCCTGATTGAAGTGCTCGAAGAACAACTGGGGCTTACCCCGAATGATTTCGTTTCCGTCATCGCCGACACCATGCGCTATATGCCACTTACCATGGACGATTTAAACAAATTAACGCCATCTTTCGATGCGCTGCCATTTAAAGACGCCCTGACCCGCCATTGTCTGTCGCTGCGTGATGCCGGTAATCACACCTTGCTGGTCGTTAGCGATCCATTCAACGATGATCTTCAAGCCTGGTCGCAGGAACAGTTCAACACACCGTTCCAGCTGTGCCTGGCACATCAGGCGGATATCGATGCCTATCTCACTCGCCACGAGGAAACCCTGCGCGCCATGGACAGTGTCCTTGACGTCGCTGATGACACGTCAGTCGCCCGAACGGATATCGAGGATCTTTCACTGATAACAATTAGCGAAAGCACCAGTCCGGTCGTCAAGCTGGTCCACTCGACGCTTTACGATGCACTCAAGACAGAAGCCAGTGATATTCACCTGGAAACCGGCCCGGGTGGCCTCTCCATCAAACATCGTATCGATGGGGTACTTTCGCTCATCGGAAAGATGCCCGGCCTGGAACTCGCCGAACAGGTCATCTCACGTGTGAAGGTCATGGCCGAACTCGATATTGCCGAGCGCCGGACGCCCCAGGATGGACGCTTCAAGATCTCCAGCCGTGGACGCGAGATTGATGTACGCGTGTCTATCATGCCAAGCATCTTCGGCGAAGACGCCGTGTTGCGGATTCTCGACAAACAAACCCTGTCCGATCAGATAAAGGGGCTGCGTCTCGACTATCTCGGTTTCGATCCCGTTGCTATCACCTCATTGCGGCGTCTTGCTAACGAACCGTACGGCATGTTGCTGGTCACCGGCCCTACCGGTAGTGGGAAGACAACTACCCTGTATGCCGCTATCACCGAGATCAATCACGGCCAGGACAAGATCATCACTATTGAAGATCCCGTCGAATACCAATTGCCAGGGGTCCTGCAGATCCCGGTGAATGAAAAGAAGGGACTCACATTCGCCCGTGGCCTGCGCTCAATACTTCGTCACGATCCGGACAAAATTATGGTGGGCGAAATCCGCGACTCAGAGACTGCGCAAATTGCCGTGCAGTCCGCGCTCACCGGCCACCTGGTCTTCACCACTGTACACGCCAACAACGTGTTTGATGTCATTGGGCGTTTTTTACATATGGATGTCAGCCCGTCCAGCTTTGTTTCCGCCTTGAACGGCATCGTGGCACAACGGCTCGTGCGCCAAAATTGCACGCATTGTTCACAACCTTACATACCCGATTCCAGCTTGCTCGCCGACTCTGGTATTGCCCCGGAAGACATCGCCTCTTTTGAGTTCCGCGCAGGTAGTGGGTGCGGTCACTGCCGGGGGACTGGTTATCGAGGTCGCCAGGCCATTGCAGAGTTATTGCATCTCAATGACGAAATCCGCGAATTAATTTCCACTAATGCGCCAATCAGTCGCATCAAGGAAGCGGCACGCCGAAACGGTACGCGACTGCTGCGTGAAAGTGCACTGGAACTGGTGCGTAATGGAACGACGACTCTACAGGAGATTAATCGTGTCACGCTTGTTGCCTGATCAGGTTCGTATCATTCTGCATCCAACCCAGGTAATCCTGTTGCGGATTGCCAGGGGCCGTGCGCGGCGCATCATTGACAAGTGCATTGTGCCGTGTAGACCCCGCAATAATGGTAATCCTCCCTGGCATTACGCATTACTTGCCCTTGAAGAGGCGCTGCCGGCATTCTGCACGCGCAAATGCGAGGTGACCGTGGTCCTGTCCAATCATTTCGTACGCTATTCGCTGGTAAGGAACTCCGAACAAGTGAGCACGATTGACGAAGAACAGGCGCTGGTCCGGCATCATTTCGCGCGTATATACGGTGCTGCCGCGTCGCAGTGGAACCTGAGCATTAGTCGCACCGAGCATCCGGGAAAACCGCGAATTGCCTGTGCCGTAGACCAGGAACTGATTGCAGCACTGCGCGCGTTGTTCCCGTCGAAAAAATCAGTGTTACGTTCGATTCAACCCTATCTCATGGCTGCGTTCAATCAATATCGCGATCAGTTCCAGTCATCCTCATGGCTGGCGTTAGTCGAGGACGGCATACTTTGCCTGGCCAGACTGGAAGATAGCAACTGGCAATCCATCAAGTGCATCAAGATCGACAACAACTGGCGACGTGATCTTGCCATCCAGCTTGATCGCGAAGAATTCTTGTCAGGTGATGCAGTAACCCTGGCAGGTAAGCGAATCCCTGTCATTGTGTTCGCGCCTGAATACCCGGAACCTATCGATGTGACGCCGGAACATGATCCGGAACACATCCAGCAGCGCTCTGTCAGCATCCTCGATCCCACGCTCTGGCCCGAACCCGCGCAGGCGGCCGATTCGGCGCATGCCATGGCGCTTTTCGGGTGACCGCCATGCATACACTCCTGCTCGATTTTCAGAACACCCGCCGCCACTCCGGCTGGCTGAATTTCCTGTATCTGACCAGTGGTCTGATCGCAGTGGCTCTTCTCGTCGTCTATTTCCTGACGCTCCAGACTGCCATCGATAAACTGGAGAGCAGACGTACGAGTATTGAACATCAGGCACACCACACCACTCGCAGTACTCACCGCTCTGCCGAGGATGAGCAGCAGCTACGTGCTGAAGTCAAGGATGCCAATGAGGTACTGTCGCAGCTTTCCCTGCCATGGGTCGCGCTGTTCAAGGATATCGAGGCCTCGCAGCAGCAACAGGTCGCGTTGCTGGCCATTGTGCCTGATGCGCCCAGACGGGTTATCAAAATTAGCGGGGAGGCCAGGGATCTTTCTGCTGTGCTCGGATACCTGCGAAACCTGCAAAAAGCAAAATCGCTGAAATCGGTTTATTTACAGAATCATCAAGTTGAATTACGCACGGCGGAAAAACCTGTCCACTTCACCATTCTCGCCTCGTGGGCGGTCACACCATGAATCGGCTACGCTGGCAGATCAGGTTACTGTTCACCGCTCTTGGCCGTGAAGGAAGCATTGGTCTCGGTTTGCTTGGGATAGCATTGATCGGCTATCTGTTCGTATTAACCCCGATGGAGTCACGACTGGTGCAATTACATAGCGATATCACTTCGCTTACCACGCGCGCCCATACTCCGGCAAAACACGCGAGTACCACAGCGGAGCAATTGGATACTTTTTACCGGTTTTTTCCTTCGCAAACGAGTACACCAGACTGGCTGGATAAAATTTTCACTGTGGCACGTCATCAGCACCTGCAATTGATACAAGGTAAATACCGTGCCAAACATGAACGCGCAGGACCACTCATTCGATATCAGATCACCCTTCCAGTGACGGGCAGTTACTCGCAAGTGCACCGTTTCCTCGCCGGCGTACTCACCGAGATTCCAAATGCTGCTCTTGACGGCGTTACGTTTAAACGCCAGAAGATTGGTAATGCGCTTGTCGAGGCCAAAATCCAGATCTCGCTTTACCTGGGTCAGCAAACATGAAGTTTACGTTGAACAAACGCTGGCGTTGGTGGCTCACAGGGCTCGCCCTGAGCCTCGCACTCGTTGCAAAGGGATACCTTGACGATCAGAATCACACCAGTAATGCAATCGTAACTGCAACTGCCCCCGTCCGCCACACCGATTCTCACCATGATGCAAACGAAGCACCTCCACAAGCTATCGCACTGAAACAGTTACACCGTACAGACAAAATGGCGGACACAGCCGACCTGTTTCGTAGCAAGTCATGGTATGTGCCTCCTCCACCCGTGCCACCTGCACCACCACCTGCTCCGACGGCACCACCATTGCCGTTTACCTTCATGGGTAAGGTGCAGAACCCCGATGGTAGCCAAACGCTGTTTCTCTCCGATCAGAATCGCGTTTATCTGGTCCACGGCGGCGAGACACTCGCCAAAAATTACCATGTCGACGGTATCGAACATGGAAAGCTGGTGCTGACATATCTGCCGTTAAACAAAAAACAATTTCTCAACCTGGCGGAGGCTCACTGACATGCCAAGTTTAAGTCGTTACTCTCGCATCCTGGTCTCTGCACTGTTGTCTTTGATGCTGTTTGGATGCGCCGCCGAGCGCATGCACGATGAAGGGATGGACCTCATCGACCAGGGCCAGGTCCAGGAAGGTCTGGCCAAACTCGAAAAGGCCGCCAAACAAGACCCCGGCAACTTTTCCTATCGCATCGACCTGATCCGCAACCGCGAGCGGATAATCAATCGGGTGTTGCAGAGTGCGGACAGCCTGCGTTCTGCCGGTCATCCTGATGAGGCAGAAAAGCTCTACAGACGTGTCCTCCAGATCGACAGCGGGAATCCTCGGGCCAATGCCGGATTGCGCAATCTCGAAATGGACAAGCGGCATGCTACTGCGATGATACGTGCGAAGAAACTGTTTGACAGTCATGACCTGGAGGCTGCACAAAGCATCGTTTCCCACATCTTGCTGGAAGATCCACGCTACAAGGCTGCAAAACTGTTGTCCCGTGCGATAGAAGAGCAACAGGCCAAGGATGCCGTCGCCGGCCCCACGTTAAAACCCCAGTACAAGAAACCCGTCACACTCGAATTTCGCGATGCCAATCTGAAGATGGTTGTCGAAGCCCTGTCACGAACCAGCGGCCTCAATATCCTGCTGGACAAGGATGTGCGTGGCGATCTCAAGACAACCATCTTCGTCAAAGATGCATCCGTCGAGGACACCGTCGACCTCATTGCACTACAGGACGGGCTTAACAAAAAAGTTCTGTCCAACAACACGATCCTGCTGTACCCCAACACGCCAGCAAAGATAAAAGAATATCAGGATCTGATGATACGCAGTTTTCAGCTGACCAACGCCGATGCAAAAGACATGGAAAAAATGGTCAAAACCCTGCTGAAAACCCGTGACATGTATGTCGATGACAAGACTAATTCATTAGTCATGCGCGATACGCCAGACGCGATCCGTCTGGCGGATAAATTGATAACCGCGCAGGATATTGCACAACCCGAAGTCATGCTCGAAGTGGAAGTCCTGGAAGTTACCCGCGCCAAACTTACCGAACTTGGCATTAAGCTGCCCGAGCAGATCGCCCTTACCGCGGCGGGTAAAGCAGAGACAACAACCGTGAACAATTTACCGGGGGGTGGCGTGGTCACAACCACCACACCCGCAGAACCGTTAACACTGCACAACGTAAAGCACCTCACCGATCATGACTTTACTGTCTCCCCGATTAACGCTTCCATCGATCTCAAGGACGAAAGCGGCGACGTCAATATCCTGGCAAGTCCACGCATCCGCGTACGTAACCGGGAGAAGGCGAAGATCCTAATTGGCGACCGGGTACCGGTGATCACCAATGCCGTGACACCGGTCTCCACCGGCACACCCGTGGTGACGGGTAATGTTCAGTATCTGGATGTCGGACTCAAGCTCGATGTCCAGCCCTATATCCACCCCGACGACGATGTCGAGATCAAGGTTAATCTTGAGGTAAGCAGCATCGTCCGCGAGATCAGTAGTGGCCCAACCCTGGCCTACCAGATCGGCACCCGCTCCGCGAATACCGTGCTGCGCTTGAAAGACGGTGAAACCCAGGTCCTCGCCGGTTTGATCAGCGATGAAGATCGCAAGGCCGCGCAGAAATTTCCGGGGCTGGGCGACCTGCCGATACTGGGGAGACTGTTCTCGAGTCACAAGGATGATGCCAAGAAGACGGAAATCGTGCTATCCATTACCCCGCACCTGACCCGCCGCAACCAACGACCGGATGCACGCAACCTGGAGTTCTGGTCCGGGACGGATGGCACATTACGCAGCCATCCGATCACACTGGAACCCACCAGCATCGGCCCGGAGAGTAATGCAGCCCCACCGCAGCAGACGCAGATTGTTCCGCTCTCGCAGATGACGCAGCCAGCCGCGAACAAGAATACGAAGGCTGTGGCTGCACACGGAGCTGACAAGAAGCCAGGCTCGCCACACCAGCCAGCTGCTTCGGCCAGCAAGACAACGAATTCCCACGTGCCGGTTGCCTTGAGCTGGAACGGCCCACACCAGGCCAAGGTAGGTGATCAGTTTCAGGTAACGATCGAGGCACAGGCAAAACAACCTCTGAGCAGCATGTCCTTCACCCTCGGATACGACCGGACGTCATTGAAGATTACCCAGATTAAGGAAGGCGATCTGTTCAGGCAAAACGGCAAAAAGACGGTTTTCACTTCCAGGATCAATCCTGATACGGGACATGCATTCTTATATATATCGCGCCTGAGCCCACGGGGTGCCAGTGGCAAGGGCAGCATTGCCGTGGTGACATTCCAGGTGCAATCCTCCAAGTCGAAATCACCCATCGTGATCACCGGCCCCGATTTCGTTGGCAGCCATGGTGCCAAGTTACCAGCACCTGACTCCACCCCACTGATCGTGACACTGAATCCTTAACAATGGCCACGCAACCAGCAACTCACCGCGGTTTTACCCTCATCGAACTAATGATCTCTCTGGTCATTATCAGCTTGCTGTCGACCATTGCCCTGCCCCTGAGCGAACTCGCAGTGCAGCGCAGCAAGGAACAGGAATTGCGCATGGATCTTCGGATCATCCGCGCTGGCATCGATGCCTACAAACAGGCCTGGGATGAGGGTCGTATCGAGTCAGCTATAGGAAAGTCCGGTTATCCGGCGTCGCTACAGCTACTGGTCGACGGGGTCGAGGATATCACAAGCCAGGATGGCCACAAGATTTACTTCCTGCGCCGTATACCGCGCGATCCTTTTGTCAATGATCCGAGTTTGACGGCGGCAGAAACCTGGGGCATACGCAGTTACGGCAGCAGTGCCGACGATCCCCAGGAAGGTGAAGACGTCTACGATGTATACACACTTGCCACGGGAAAAGGCCTGCACGGCATCCCCTACCGTGATTGGTGACGACGTTGATGAAAAGCGCAACAGTTACCGGATTCACCCTGATCGAGCTCCTGGTCGTGATGACGATCATCGGTATCCTGCTGACGATTGCCACGCCTCGTTACTTTCACAGCGTCGACAAATCCAAAGAGACCGTGCTGCGTGACGATCTGTCGATCATGCGCAAGTCCCTGGATCAGTTTTACAGCGATAACGGCAAATATCCGGATAGCCTGCAGGACCTGGTGACAAAGCGTTACCTGCGACGGATTCCACCCGATCCGATAACTGACAGTGCAAAGACCTGGGTTGTGGTACCCCCAGAGGATCCAGACATGGGGGCAATCTACGACATCAAAAGTGGCACCAACAAACACGCTCGTGATGGAACAGCTTATGCCGATTGGTAAACCATCTCGTTCATGCACACAGCATTATGCATTTCGATGCAACGTTGCCGTGCAGCCCTGGAAACGGTGTTGCCAGACCAGCATACGTCAACAGGGATTTACTTACCTGGGGATCCTGATCGCGATTGCGATCATCGGGGTTTTCCTGTCGGAAACCGGGAGCATCTGGCACACCATGGCGCAGCGGGAACGAGAGCGACAATTGCTTTTTGTCGGGGATCAGTTCCGCCTTGCCATCGGACGCTATTACAACGTTGGCGCTGCGGTCGGTGCTAAGGGGCAATACCCGCAACGCCTTGAAGACCTGTTGCGCGATCCCCGCCTCGTCGGTGTTTCCCGTTATTTACGCAAAATATATTACGACCCCATGACGGACAACCAGAACTGGGGGCTGCTTAAAAATACCCAGGGTCGCATTGTGGGTGTATACAGCCTGTCCGATGAACATCCGATCAAGCAAAGCAACTTCACTACCGCCGACAAGGATTTTGAAGGCAAGGAAAAATATTCGCAATGGACGTTTATCTACAGCCCCAAACCCGTGCATCCGACGCCCCGCTTAAATCCGGGCGCCATTAAAACCAGCTCACCAACGTCACAAGGTCTAAAATGAAGGCTAAATACAAAATATTGATTACTGACGTTGATACCATTTTCGGTATCGGGCTGCGTGTCTTGTTGATGGCGCAACCAGACCTTGAGGTCATCAGTAATCCTGGGAACTATACCGACATCAAGACGATGATTGCTGAACTGGCTCCCGATTTACTGATCACCGATCTGGCAATGCACGACGGCACAGGTGTTGTCGACATTGCCGGCATCAAGCAGGCTCAGCCTCGAACAAATATTTTACTGGTGACACAATACAGTAGCGAAGAGACCATCCGATCCACGCTGTGCGCCGGTGCCAGTGGCTACGTGTTGAAGAATGACAGCAATGGCGAACTGCTTACCGCAGTCCGCAGCATACTGGAGGGCAAGGTCTACCTCAGCCCCAGCCTGTCCGACCATATTATTAATGTCTTTCTCCTGGCGGAAAAACAACTGCATTCAAAACCCCATCTCAACACACTCACCAAACGTGAACGTGAAATTCTCACCATGGTAGCCGGCGGTCACACCAATAGATCAGTTGCGGAACATCTGAGTCTCAGTATCAAGACCGTTGAGAAACACCGCGCCAACATGATGAAGAAGCTGGACCTGCACAATGTCTCGGCCCTGACGTCCTTTGCTATCGGACAGGGGTTGATTGTCGGCGAGGATTCATAGCAGTGCTGCCGGGGAAAGGCGGCCATGGTTTGTACTATCTGCTCTAATCATGCCTGTACTTCAGCTTGATTGATGAAACTAGTTTACTGAAGACTGCTGTCGACACGAAGCAGATACTCGTATTACCCAAATATTAAGGCGAAGATTTTCCCCGAAGCAGACGCTCAAAATAAAATCAGGGACTCGTTTTCATTCTCATAAAATAACTACACACTTCTAACTTGTTGTGTTGCCGGGCAATTTTATTCATTGGTATAAATAGTGAAATGATATATGGAAATATTTCCACGTTTCGTGATTTCAATATTAGCTATAAAATTAAGTAAGCTTCTGATTTAATAAGAAATAGAAAAATCTGGTGGAATGCTATGTGGAATAAATTCCACCTAACCAAATGTTAGAGGAAAAGAAATAATGAAGGATTGGAGGGCAATCCTGGTATCAATAGCAGCTCTAGCTGGCGTGATTTTCATGGCCTATTTGGGCTGGATAATCTTCAGTGGAAAAGATGAAATGGAATGCATGTCTACTGCGTACACTTTTGGATGCTTCACTCATGCTGTTACTCTGCTTGAAATAGTGGGTGTTCTCGAATTTTTGGCAGTAGTCTATTTATGGACAAAATTTCGTGGTTATTAAAAGAAAATCCTCTAACAAGTGCATCAATTCGTTCGCTATCGCTCACTCGGTCGCTTCGCCGCATGGCGGCTCGCGCCATTTATGCAAACGTTAGACAAAAGAGTTGGGCCCAGTAATTCATTAAGTAATTTCAGTGTCTGACAAATGAGCGCAAGAATAAGGAAATTTGCAATGAAAATGAAGATATTAATATCTCTTGTTTTGTTCACTGGTTTGCTAGTTGGGTGCATTACTCATATTCCTTCGTCTACCTGTGGGGCTTTCATTTCCCCTGAACAATGTGAACATAGCCGAAATAATTACGTGGCGTGGGTAACACAGTCTTGCAGTGATGGAGGGCTAGTTAAAGAAGTGGAGAATCGACTCAAGATAAATAATCCAGACGCTCTACCTGGTGCTCGCTTAGTCTGTCAACTTGTTGCAAAAGGTGCGAGCCCTGACGATCTTTTTTATATTAATATAGCTAGTGATAAATGCTCATATATCGAGAAAGGAAAGTTCGATCGCGGAAAAGTTGAAAGGTTTATACAAAGCATTTTGGGCTGGACTACAAAAGTGGATGATTTGTCACAAGAAACGATGGAGAAAAATCGGTCCATATGTAATGATTTTAGAAACAATCGCATTACCGCTAGAGACGTACTGTACAAGGAAGCC
This sequence comes from Thiohalomonadales bacterium, assembly GCA_040235555.1. Lineage (GTDB taxonomy): Bacteria > Pseudomonadota > Gammaproteobacteria > UBA6429 > Thiohalophilaceae > RI-92. The sequence goes on from JBECKZ010000213.1 coordinate 16,654, forward strand.
AAATTATTTAGAGACTTTGAGAGAGAGGGTCGTTCAACCCTTCTTACAGAAATGTGGCACAATCTCACATGGCCTTTTAAAGCCATATTAGGCTTACTAAGTATTATTGCAACAGTTATTGGTATTTTGATTGGTTTAAAGAAATTATTTGGTCTCAAAGATTCAAATTAGAAATATTCTAGAAGTGAAATCCTTAATTATGCGGACTCACCTGGGTTTTTTTCTATGCAAAAGAAGGGATGCACGTAATATGTGTAACAAGCGGGTTAAAATCGCCCCCTTCGATTGCTTCGACCTCGCCCAACTGCTGCGCAAATTGAGGCGACCATTTACCCGTCCACTTTATTGTTCCTGATCTGATATATGCCATAAGACTGAATATGTTGCAGCGACCGATTGAACCCGCGACCCAAAGCAGACGTACGTAACGATCACGCTTATCCGTCATATACTGCCCAAAGAACGCTGGGGTTATCAATCATACAGATACTTGGAGGGTGCGCTAAATAGTGTGATTGCTGGTTGATACTCTAACTCACAGCATCATGCATCAGAGTTTTTATGTCTTTCATTGGCGGTGCACCGAATAATCGACTGTACTCCCGACTAAACTGGGATGGACTCTCGTAGCCAACTTCAAATGCGGCTTTTGACGCATCGATATGTTCCGTCAACATTAGCCGGCGGGCTTCATTCAGGCGCATCTTCTTCTGGAATTGCAGCGGGCTCATGGCGGTCATGGATCGAAAGTGGTTGTGAAAGGCTGAGACGCTCAAGCCGACTTTGCCTGCCAGGTCCTCGACTTTGACGGGCTTGCTGAAGTTCGCCTTAAGCCAGTCGATAGCCTTGGCGATCTGGTAGCCATGGTGACCGATGGAGGTAATTTGTCGCAGGCGGGACCCCTGCTCTCCCTGCAGCAGGCGATAAAAGATTTCCCGTTGAATCAGTGGCGCCAGCGCGGGAATATCATTTGGCTGTTCCAGTAGATCGAGCAGCCGGTTAAAGGCATCAAGCAGTGCTATAGAGACTTCACTCACCGCGATACCGCGGCGATCTTTGGATTGTTGGGCTGACGACATGTGATTATCCAGCATCAGTTGTGCGATAACGCGCAGATCCATGTCCATCGTCAAACCTAGGTAGGGTTTAGCGGGCGTTGCTTCGATAATCTGCGTCACCACCGGAAGGTCAACGGAGGTAATCAGATAGCGGTGCTTGTCGTAGACATAGGTCTCTTCACCCAGGAACAGGCGTTTACGGCCTTGCCCAATCAGGCAAATGCTGGGAGCCAGCATATAACTCGTTGGCTCGGTGGGCGTTTCCCAGCGATGCAGGTTGAGCCCAGGGATTGCGGATTCGTGCAGGTTTTTACCGGCGGTCCATCGGGCAATCTTCTCCGCCAGATCGGCAGATCCGTTTTCAAGTCCGCCTGGCTGTCCCCGCCCTGCCTTTGCACTCTCACTAGCCATTGAATTTCCTCAACTTTTAATACTTTCCCAAATGTAAATTCTTATTAAAAAGACTAGTCCTCCAGGTCTTAAATAACAATACGGGTATCCCAGAATAAGTAGGATCGGGCAATGATTTGAAAGGATTGTGCTATCAGTTTGCAGCGCAAAAACCACACCATAATCCTACTTATGTCAACGGCTTCATCGGTCTGATACTCAACCCAAAAATCAATTCCGAAGAGAATCAGGCAAGAGAACAGCAGGATTGTTCTACCACCATATTCACCCGGTTGCTTAAATTAACGAGTAACGAAACCTGACCCATTCATGATGGAAACATATAGGGAGCCATGAATATGCAAACCAAAAGACATTTATTCAGGATGATGTCGTTTGCCTTGCTAGGGAGTTTGACCAGTGCTGGATTCTCGGCTGACGTGGTGACTGCGGGGCAAACCCTTTATCCCTCCGGTTCTCAGCAATCGTTCAAGGGAGCAGATAAGTATTTCACCGGTAAGGTTCAGGTCGAGATGCTTTTTCCCGGCAATGATACTGCCCACTACTCAGGTGCCTATGTCACCTTTGCGCCTGGCGCACGCACCGCCTGGCACATGCATCCGGCGGGACAACACATGATCGTGACCAAAGGTACCGCACTGACCGGGACACGGGATGGCAAGGTCATTGAATTTAAAGCGGGCGAAACTGTCTGGTGCCCACCGAACATTGACCACTGGCACGGTGCCACACCGGATGCACCAATGACACACCTGGTAATCACCGGCAGCAAGGATGGCAAGAACGTCATCTGGAAGGAAAAGGTCAGTGATGCTGAATACTTAGCTGATCTTCAACGGGTAAGCATCCACCGCAAGGAGAAGAACATGGCTAATACCAATGCGTTGACAGCAAAGCAGCAGGGCATCATCCCTATCGCGGCCTTTACCGCAAACGGCAACCTGGACCACTTAAAGGCCGCCATCGAGACCGGATTAAATTCTGGCCTGAGCATCAATGAAATCAAGGAAATCCAGATTCAACTCTATGCCTATGCCGGTTTTCCTCGTGCACTGAACGGTCTTGCGACACTGATGAGTGTTGTTGATGCGCGAAAGGCGAAAGGCATCAACGACCCAACCGGCAAACAGGCAAATCCATTTCCTGCGGACAAAAGTAGCCTTGAATTAGGCAAGCAAGTGCAAACCCAGCTGTCCGGCAAGCCGGTGACTGGACCACTGTTCGACTTTGCCCCTGCCATCAACGAGCTACTGCAACGCCATTTGTTTGGTGATCTCTTTGCCCGCGACATCCTGGACTATCAGAGCCGGGAAATCGTGACGCTCTCTGCATTGGCAAGCATGGATGGTGTTGACTCGCAGCTCATGGCGCACATCCGGATTGCAACCAATGTTGGACTAACGAAGACACAACTGGAGGCAATTACTGCTGTACTCAGTGAGAAAGTTGGCAAACAGGAGGGTGGCAGAGCCGACCACGCGCTTCACGCGGTGCTCCCGGAACGAGGCAAGGATTCATAACAGATTTCGTAACGCGATGTCTGCGCAAGCTGAACAAATTATCTTTATATAAGGGAGTAATAGTCATGGCAAACGACAAAGACTTAACCAGAAGAGAATTCCTGAATCGTGCTGCATTGGCAGGGGGCAGTCTGCTGCTGACAAATTCCATGGATCTGTTTGCCGGAACCAACCCGGCACTCAAAAACATCAAATCCAGAGGTTATGCGGCAATTGATACCTCCGGCAAGCTGGTGCCCTGGGAGTTCGAGCGCCGACCGGTCGGCGATAACGACGTCCTGATCGACATCAAGGCGGCGAGCATCTGCCACTCTGACATCCATCAAATGAAAGGTCACTGGGGACCGCAACAATACCCTCAGGTACCGGGACACGAGATTGTCGGTGTGGTGGCAGCTGTGGGCAAGAATGTCACCAAATTCAAGGTCGGTGACCGCGCAGGCGTGGGCTGCATGGTGGATGGTAATCCGGAGTGCGAAAGCTTCAAGCAAGGTGAAGAACAGTATTGCCCCGATACCACCTTTACCTATGGTTACCCGGAAGCAAGCTCGCCGACCGGTATTTCCCAGGGCGGCTATTCAACCAATATCGTGGTTAAAGAACACTTTGTCGTCCACATTCCGGCGCACATTCGTTTCCAGGATGCGGCACCGCTATTGTGTGCCGGCATCACCACCTATTCGCCAATCATGAAGTTCGATCTCAAAAAGGGTGATAAAGTCGGCGTCGCCGGCATCGGTGGGTTGGGCCACATGGCCATCAAGCTGGCTGTCTCCAAAGGTGCAGAAGTGTATGCCTTTACCACGTCACCGAGCAAGGTCAAAGACATTCTTGCCTTTGGTGCCAAAGAGGCCATTGTTGTGGATGACCTTAAAAAACTGGCGCCTTACAGCGGGAAGCTGGACTACATGATTAATACCATTCCCTATGAATACAACGTCGCTGCATATGTTTCAGTGGTGAAACCGTTTGGATTTTATACCCAGGTCGGGATGCCAATTAAATTTGAAACGACACTGAATGCCCTCGGCCTCGCAGTGAGTCGAGTCAATTTCAATGCTTCCTTGATTGGCGGTATCAGAGAGACACAGGAGGTGATCAACTACTGTGCGGACCACAAGATTTATCCCCAGATTCAGATCATCAAGGCTGAGCAGATCAACGAAGCCTGGGAGAACGTGGTCAATAAAAAGGCGCGCTACCGGTATGTGATCGATCCTAAAACATTCTGATTTCCCGGGTTGTCTGGACAGAGTAGCGAATGAATGAGTCAACTCTTTCAGGTTGATAAATAGAAATTCATTCTTGAATTGATGGCAGCAATAACGCATGGCAGAAGAATGAATTCGAAAGCAGGAGGCAATAATTATGGTTTTAAATGAAAAATATACGCTCTCGAATGGCGTCGAGATTCCTAAATTAGGGCTTGGAACGTGGTTCATCAACGATGACGCTGCCGTGCAGGCGGTAAAGGCTGCCGTGCAAATCGGTTATCGACATATTGATACCGCACAGGCATACAGCAATGAACGTGGCGTGGGTGAAGGCATCAAGACATGTGGCGTAACCAGGCTGGATATGTTTGTGACCACGAAACTTGCTGCGGAAATAAAATCGTATCAAGAGGCGGTCACTTCTATCGATGGATCGCTGCAGACGCTGGGGCTCGATTACGTCGATATGATGCTTATTCACAGCCCGCAGCCCTGGAATAAATTTGGTGATAAAGAACGGTGGTTCGACGGTAACCGTGAAGCATGGCGGGCCCTGGAGGAAGCATATAAAGCCGGGAAGCTTCGTGCCATCGGTGTTTCAAACTTTCAAAAGCCTGATATCAACAACATTCTTGGATCCTGCGACATCAAGCCAATGGTGAATCAGATCCTGGTGCATATCAGCAATACGCCGCTAGAGCTGATTCAATATACGCAGGACAAAGGCATTCTGGTAGAGGCGTATTCACCAGTTGGTCACGGTAAAATATTGGGAAACAAGGAAATCATACGTATCGCTGACAAGTACGGCGTGTCCGTGCCCCAGTTATCGATTCGTTATGATTTGCAACTGGGTCTTCTGCCTATACCCAAGACAGCGAATCCTGAACATATGAAAAGCAATGCCGATGTGGACTTCATTATCTCTGACGAAGACATGGAATTCCTGAAGAATATAGAAACCATCAAGGACTATGGTGATGCCAGTGGGATGCCTGTCTTTGCAAGAAAAATAGGTTGAAACGCCGCCCTCTCGAATGAAATTGAAATATGTAGAGATACGCAAAGGAGAGTTGAGGATGTCAGACAATAAACAAAGAAAGAATCAAATTCACTATCCAGCAGGTTCGCAACCGTCGATGAAGGGGCCGGAAGCGTATTTTACCGGTGAGGTCCAGATCGAGATGTTGTTCCCGGGAAATGACGATGCGCATTATTCCGGTGGCAAGGTCACGTTTCAGCCCGGCGCCAGAACCGCCTGGCACCTGCATCCGGCCGGACAGCACCTGATTGTGACCTCAGGCATCGGTCTTACCGGAACCCGTGACGGCAAAATCATCGAATTCAAAGAAGGTGACGCCATCTGGTGTCCGCCGGATATTGACCACTGGCATGGCGCTACGCCACACAGTGCAATGTCGCACATCGCGCTGACCGGGGTCCTGAACGACGCGAACGTGGTCTGGAAAGAGAAGGTCACCGACGAGGAGTATCATGGCAGTGGAAAAGAAGAGTAAACCATATCGCTCGTCAGCTAACGATGCTGAAGATCGAACGCGTGTTGCCACGAATAGCGCAACACTCGTAATCTCTTCTATTGCCACGGCATTGGTGTTGATTGTCTTCACGGTCCCGTTGACGACACTAACGGGTACAGCGAGTGCGCTCGCTGCCGGTCCCGCTGCGCAGGCATGGATCCTCAGCGCGATGAGTGTAGGCGCAGCCGCCGGTCTTCTTGGCAGTGGTGCGATTGGCGATGACTATGGTCGCCGGCGTACCTTCCTGGTGGGTACCATCGTGCTGGCCCTGGCATCCGTGTTGGGAGCCCTTGCACCCAATGCACTGGTGCTGATTATTGCACGCATCGTACAGGGTCTCGGCGGTGCCGCCATTATTGCCTGCGGCCTAGGCCTGATTGGACAGGCGTATTCCGGTCGCGCACTGACGCACGCCACCGGGATCTGGGCCGCTGCCCTCGGCGCAGGTGTGGCAGTCGGGCCGATTCTGGCCTCCGAACTGGATGCGCTCGGCGGTTGGGTGGCACCGTACTGGTTTTCAGCCGCTGCCGCGATTGCACTCGCGGTTGCGGGGCGCGTCATGTTAAGCGAATCCGTCTCAAGCAATCCGCGCCGCATCGATGTCGCCGGTACGATCCTGCTGGGATTGGGTATGGCTGCTTTGCTGGCGGGATTCACGCAGAGTCGCACCGGCTGGGATCAGGCTTCGGTGTCTGTGCTTCTTTTCGGCGGGCTTGCATTGCTTGCAGGTTTCATTGTCGTTGAGCAGCGGATAGCCAGTCCCATGCTCGATCTTGCCCTGTTCCGGCGCCCGGATTTTGTTGGAGCGACCGTGGCGGCGCTTGCCTCGGGTGTTGGTGTCCTGTCGCTGATGTCACTGATTCCCATGGTGATTGAACGGGCCATGCATGTGGATACGCTGACTGCAGCGTTCGTATTGTTGGCATGGTCTGCCACTACGGCCGTCACCGCCATCGGCGCACGTTGGATTTCAGTGACGCCGCGCAAGCTGCTAATTGGTGGACTGATTGGATGTGCGATCGGCCAACTCGCTGTCTACGGTCTTCACCCTGACAGTTCGATTTTACGACTTCTTCCAGGAATGTTGCTGGCAGGAGCAGCGAACGGAATATTAAATGCAGCGCTTGGACGCCAGGCGGTCGCGAGTGTCCCCGCGGACAGAAGTGCGATGGGCAGTGGCGCAAACAATACTGCGCGCTATCTGGGTTCTGCCACGGGGCTGACGATTTGCGTCGTTATTGTCACGCATGCGGGCGCGACTTCCGGTGTGGCAGGCTTATTGGCCGGATGGAATAGTGCTGTGCTGGTGACTGTTGGATTCTCACTGCTAGGTGCGCTGGCTGTATTTTTAACCCGAGAGCGTTTCGCATACATTGAATCCTGAATAGTTTATAGATGTATAGAGGTAAGCCATGAAACGACTTTCCAGGTATGTCTTTACGCCATCGGTGGTTCTAATCATATTTACGGTATTCGCCGGTCAAGGCACTGCACAAGCTGAAAAAGCGGCATCGAATACTGCGGAGGTTCAAACAACCATGAAAATACGTGTCACGGCAAATAACAAAACCACGGAATTCGAACTCAACAACTCTCAGGCAGCAAGAGATTTGTACGCCCAACTACCGCTGAGCATCACGGTAGAAAATTACAGCGATAACGAAAAGATTTTCTACCCGCCAAAGAAACTCAATACCAGCAATACACCCCGGGCGAATGCCAAAGCCGGAACCCTTGCCTACTATGCCCCGTGGGGCGACGTCGTTATGTTCTATGGTGATTTCGGTAGTGCAACTGGGCTCTACGAACTAGGGCATGCTGTGTCGGGGAGTGAGCACATTCAAGAGATGACCGGTACCCTACATATTGAGAAAGGTTCTATACCTTAGATGAGAAAAACGTACCGTCTGACTAAACCAAGTCGTTGGCGCGAATGACCGCTCCTGGCCGGAATAAGACACTGGAATAAACGGTTGAACTCGCCACCCAAAGCCGCCACTCGTAATTAAGAAAATAACAGGGCTATAAGGTATCTCCAAAGCAGACGTTGGACTTCAATAATGCAATCTGCGAGAGGTTTAAAATGACCATCGCCTCTCTAAAACTGATCTCGTTATCATGGGGTGGATTAGTGTTCAACTTAGAGATCGCCAGAAATCGTTTTTTTGCGGGTGTTTTTGTATCAGCTTTGATCTGCTACATATCTTCCTTACTCTTTCTACGGGTAGTCCGAAAGTAGACTCTATGGCATGGCTTGCTACATATCCGTCCTGTGTAGTTTGACCGGTATCCCCGATGAATCGTGCGATCTCCAATTCTCTGACTTTACCTTTGCTCCTTTTAAACCAGCCGTACATAAAAATCAGCATCACACCTGTTATGCTGCAGAGTATTGTAAGAATTTTCTGGTCGATCATCATGGCGGTTGCCTCACTGAAGCAAATTTTAATATAGTATCAGTATAGGTTATTTGTGATAATCGAATATTACTTGATTCTAAGAATCAACTGGCTGTTAATTTGTTTTACAAATTACATCGGTGAAGGCCTAGACTGAAATTACGTTATAGAGATACATAGTGGCTTTTGATATAAATTAAATATTAGAATCAGATATGTTCTGACATCTATGATTAATTAGTAAATCTTTTCGGTTGCTATACTTTAAACCAATTCTGAAGTCAGAGATAAGAAAAGGCCAATATCAATGAGTTTGGGGCTAGGTAAGGGCGCGGAATTCAAGAAATTCAGCAGCGAAACCATCGTCATATCCAACTCTGCACCTTCGTGGCTAAAGGTGCTAAGTTGGATGGCTACGGCGTTCTTTTTGATTATGTTGTTCCAACCAGAATTGATGTCAGCCCAGTATAGTGGGGCAGGTAAAATCATCATATCTTTGATCTGGATCCTGCTGATGGGTACCTGCGTGTTACTTTTTGCGTTAGTGCCAAATATCGCCTATACCACTCAATTTGATATGCCAACCAGGTCCATTCTGCACTGGACGATATTGTTCGGTGTTACGATCAGGCGGCTTATGCTGCCGTTCGATACGGTCAAATTACTTGGTGTCATCAGGCATAATAGGTCGAAGGGTGTCGAGATTGATTCATACAGGTTGTTTTTACAGGACCGGGCAAATAGGCAGTATATTGTAGCAGTCTTTTTTTATACGGGTGACTATGAAAAGTTCCTTGATAAATTACTATCAGTTGTACCGCTAGCGCACCCTGGACCGTTAAGAGATAAATATGCAACCGGATGGCGAAAATATTTCAAGTGATTGTCGATATGTCGCCAATAAATAATTAGGTCAGGATTATTAATTTTTACACTGTCTTCAAAGATAGAGTAATGATAATTTAATTAATAATCGAAAAATCGGGGTTAGAACAATAAAGTGATGCACGTGGTATCAATCCTTCAATGACCACTTTTCTCTGGGTTATAACGTATTACTGAATGACCGCTATTGGCCGGAATAAGATACTGGAATAAACGATTGAATCCGCCACCCAAAGCGGACATTCAAAATAATTTTCATTGATACGTACTTATACCTAGATCGTCTGATGTAACTTACTCGATTAAATCAACATTCGTTTAATCCCTCTCAGGTGAATCATCGGTAATGAGCGTCACCTTCTGCTACGTTTTTATAGTAAGAGATAAAAAGGGTGGCTTTAACATTAGGATGTGACGGATTAAAGACGAAACGTACTTGATGCAGTTCAAGAACGGCCATTACTTCAGACTCTTAGACATTTCGAATCTTGCTACACAGGAGACGGAATATGAGCATGGGACTTCTTCGTTGGTACTTCCCGGACGCCAATGTTCGGCGAGCCGCAATGCATCATTTACAGAGGCATTTTCCGGACAAGTCAGAGCAAGTCTGGCGCTCAACTCGTGAGTGGCAATTCCGGTTGGCACCCAGTCGTCCCCGCTATGGCTTCTCACTCAACCTTGCGATGCGATATTACGAGTGGAATTTATCACTTTATCGAGCCTTGCGGGATCATGGTATGAGCCAGGTCGAGGCCGGCGAATTCGTCGAGACGGTCGCAGTGGAGTATTGCCAACCTGTGTCTGCTGCCATGTTCAAACTTTCACGACTTCGCAGTGCCAAACGAGAAACCCGGGTCAAATGGCTATTCGGTATGATAACCCGGCACTTCCTCCCCTCTCCGTTCCGTTATCGGCACCTGCCCTCGGATACAGGCGTGGCGTTCGACGTTACAGTCTGCCCGGCTGCTGACTACTTCAAGGACCAGGGTGTTCCTCCCGACGTCACCGCGCATTGCACATGCAATCTTGACTACTGCATGGCACGCGAATTTGGTGTCGACTTCGTTCGTACACAGACCATCGCGAATGGCGCTGAGTATTGCGACTTTAGATGGAATTTCTCGACACACACAGAGAAACCCGAAAAGTAGTGAAGTCGTAAGTGTCCAAAAAAAAGAACACGCCATAACAAGTCATTCCAGTGGTTGCTAAAAAGTGTGCGCCGCTGAATTACAACGTTGAATGTCCGCTTTTGTGGCTCTAGTCAGAAATTACCCGCGACCCTGGAAGTCTGTTTCTGGCCGTAAGCATACGAAACGCGCACAAACATGCAGACACTCCTGCATATTTTTTGGTGACGTGCTTACCGGTTCAATTCATTTTGTCGCAAGCATACTGCGCAGTTCACTCATCAGGGTATCCGCCGTCGTAAAGCCATCGATGCGAATCCATTTCTGGCCGGGTGCACGGCGCAGGAACGTCACCGGGGTATGGTCCATCTTGTCGCCATGGTAGACGTTGAAGGCCTTCTGCGCTGCAATGCTTGCGTCGAATGTGCCGGTGTAGTGATGCCATTCCGGTCCGGCATCAAATTCCTTTGCATAAGCGGCCAGGCGTGCCGGGGTATCATGCTCCGGGTCGATCGAGATCGATGCCAGGTGGACACGGTCACGATCGCTACCGAGCTTGCGTTGTAACTGTGCGAAGGTCGCGCTGATCACCGGGCAGATCTCCCTGCATGTTGTGAATATGAATGTTAGAACAACGGGCCGCCCATCATTTAATTCCTTTGGCAGCGATACCCGTTTACCGTCCTCGCGTATCATGGTGACGTCCGGCAAGGTGTATGCCACGCTCCGTTGCGTCGTGCGCGGGATATCCATCGCCATGCCAGCACCACATTTCATTGAAGGTGCGGCGAATGCCGCACTGATCATGCCGCTGATTGTCAGCATCAGCATCAACACCAGTATTGCTTCGAAATAACGTTTCATCGTTTTCATGGAACCCTCCTTACTGACATCAAATCGCCCGGTGATCATGACGCAGCCCATCAAGGCGACCCCACACCTGCGTCGGCGTGGATGTTGCGGCGACGTCCTTTTATCCTGACTCACCAGTGCCTTTCCTGTCCGGGTACGTTCTGGCCACACCATCGTGTACAAGATGCATGATGGATTTTCGGAACATTAATTGCCTCCAGCAAGATAGGCTTTGCAGATAACGGCGAAATCCTGTGGGTCGGAGTTGGCCAGTTGCGAATGGACAGATTGATAGGCGATCTGATATGCCTGTGTCCGTTCCGCCTTTTTGATACTGTCGCGCGTCGCCGGACCGATCATGGCTTTCATTTGTAACAGGTATTCCGAGGCTGCCTGGCGATTCACCCTGCCGCAGCTATCCAGGACCGCTTTCATGTGTCCGAGTGTTTCGGGATCAAAAGGCGCCTCCGCCAAGGCGTTTAGCGCGAACAACAATGAAACCAGAATGACGCCTGCATGTAATCGCTTCATGTTATCTCCATTTCAGCATTTCAGTTACCCGACTCATCGGCTCTGGCCAGCCTGCATTTGTGAGGCTGAAACATCTAACTGCGCCACACTGGTAACGTCTTGCGGCACGATCCAGGGACTCTCCTTGATAACGCGTGTGCTGTGCGCATCGGCGAATGCCACGATATAGCCACCCTTGGATGCAAAACGCTGATCCGGTGCCAACGTCAAGTGTGGGAAATAGCCGGTAACCAGTCTGTTGTCGAGCATGCCCTCGATACGTTCCATCAAATACTCCGGGACAAAGGTGTCCACCATTCGATGCAGCGTCGACGCAAGCACACCGCACGCCAGATAGGTATTGGCCTGCACCCGCTCTGCGACTACCGGGATATGGCGGATCCGGAACCAGCCCAGTGCAAAATCCACACTAATGCGCCGCTCGGCGGGCAAGCCAACCGGATAAGTCAAATAAGTCACTCTACGCCAGTCCGCTGGTAATGGTGCATCATCGAGTCCCGCCATCAGGCCGGACAGAAACACCTTGTGCAACGTTGATGGGACTTTACCCAGTGCTGCAATATCCGCAGGACGCAACCACAGGACAAGTACGTCGGCATGTGCTGCGCGATGAATCGCCGCTATCACATCACGCTTGCCTTTGGTGTGATGCAGGATCTGATTGTGTACCGTTATTCCCCGTGACCGAAGTACCGTGGCAAGTGCACTAGCTGCGACCTCACCACTGTCACCGACGCGATAGATCTGTTGGACGACCTTAATCTTGTTGCTACTAGCCGCCACGTGTTTTAATTGCGACATCCTGTTTGCAATCAGGTCCGCTTCCAGTAGCACGCCGCGTGAAAAATATAAGGAATAGAAATCCTGATTGGCCTTGGCTGGCGGGACTTCAATATTCGGAAACAGGCACGGCAGCTCTTCCTCTTCACAAAATTCATGGACCGGTGCCCAATTGCGACCACCCAGACCCGACAGCACAGCGAAAACCGGTTCCCTCTCCAGGTCCTGCTTGAGTTGTGCCTTCCATGTCTTTGCCGGTCCATGTAACTGCCACACATGCAATTGCCATTGCGGATTGACCCAGAACTTGAATTTCCGCGAAGATCGCATACGCGGTGTGGCACCGACCGGCGCCATGTTCTTGTCTGCAACAAAACGCTTTAACACCGCCAGCATACCCTTGCGCTTAATGGGGTCCGCATCGGGTGTAATAATGGTAGCGAAATGCAGTACGGTATGCGTGACGCCACGGGCATTGTGCCTGTCCAGTTCCCCGAGATAGGCAATGAGCGCTTTCATGTCGGCGTCATTAAGCGGGTAACGCGGCATCATATAATCGAGTTGCCTGCCATCGGCCCCGATCCCTTTACGGATTGCTTTGGCCAGACTGACGTTAGTATAGGGTTTGCGCGTAATGCGCATCCCTTCCACGTAGGACAGATCGAGATCCTGTTGCGAAGGGTGCTGTGGATCAAAATACAAATAACGCAGGCTAATCGGCGGCACGTATATCTGGCCTTCCCGCGATCCGAGTCCACTACGTTGATGACAGTTGACACAGGCGACGGTGTCGCCCATCAGGCGCAACCCTCCCCCACGCATACCGATGAGTGGCTTGCCCGAACCCAGCACACCCTGGCGATAGATGTTCTTACCTACTGTTATTTCAGTTGAGTGTTGATCCGGGTTTGCCGCATAGCTGTTCGCGATAACCGATGCACTGCAAAAGAAAATAAGCAACAGGCCAGAGAGGATTGGTAATCTGCGCTGCTTATCTGTTAATAACACTGTACAGCGTACACAAGGCAGGATTGCTTGGTTGCAGCAAGTGTGCTTCACAAAATGCCTGTATAGCTGGGATGACATCAGTGGTGCCTTTGCAATGGCATCGTCTGGCCGCCAACCGAAACCGTTGGCATATGTGGTGGTACCAGCGGTTTGCTAAAAACCCAATCCGGCAGCTGTGGATTGATCACAACCCGATCCAGCACCATGGCATCCCGCACCGCACTCTTGTCTGTCCCGCTTTCGATCGTGAGCGGCAACTTGACCCCGTGAAAGCTTCGGTAGTTGCTGTAATAAACCGACACCATGCCCGTCATGCCAAAAGCATTACGCGATTCCCGCTCGTACTTCACTGTCAGGAAATTCGCTGCATCGATCCACATTTGCCGGACAGTGCCGGACGGCAGTTTTACCACCAGGCGATAGGCCTTGCGTCCGTTAATGGGTTCCACACCGTCCAGGGCCACACTGACACCTTTTTTGACGTAATCCACCAGTGGACCGCCGATGCCTTCGGCATCGCGCGCGGACTTCATTTCGTATTTCGTATAGGGTTGAAGGCTGGGTACGCCACCGCTTGCGGGATGTAGCTTCCAGCCTTCGCTGCCATTGAAGATACGGGTCGCAACCGCAGTCTGCGTCCTGATCTCAAAGCGCGTCTTGCCTGGCCGTTTCATTTCAAGCACAAACGGGAGTCGGTGTTCGGGCGCATGCTGGCTGGTGATGTGTCCCACCCAAACCATGGTCTGGATGTTGCGCCACGCCTGCAAGCCGCCTCGGGCCTGCACGTTCCTGTCGACGATCTGGGCGGCGGTCAACTGTGGCGCGCCGGTAACCTCACACGCCACTAGCAGTGTGGCCATCAAGCCCCCCAGCACCAATATTCCAGCCAGTCGCATAATGGCTACTCCTGGTGTTGAGTGGAACTGCCGGACTCTCCCTGCTGCGGTGCCGGTGCCATGGCCAATTGCGGTTTGCCAAACAAGCCATCGTCCATCGCCGAATTGATGGCGACATGTTCGATGTGAATCTTGTGCGGGATTTTGCCGCCGTTGACGACTGTCTCGAATATATGCGGCATCTTCAGACCATTGTCATTATGGTAATCGCGATAAAAGACCGCGACGTAACGCAATTTGCCATCGAGCTTGCGCCGCTGACCGTCAATCTTGCGTTCCAGAAACGTCTTTGCATCGATCCACAGGTGGCGCTTGTCACCGTCCTTCATCGTCAACAGCAACTTGTAGGTTTTGTGCCCTTCCACTGTATCCATTCCCTCCAGCTTGACGTGTGTCCCCTTGTGTTTGTAATCCACCAGGGGACCGTCCAGTTCCTGCCAGTCATGTGCCGCCTGGGACTCTTTCGGACTGAATGGCTCCACATCGCTACGGCCCAGAAACGGTCGTACTTTCCAGCCGTGCGCCCCATCATAAACCTGTACCGCCTTTTGGTTGCGAAATGTGATCTCAAGGCGACTCTTGTGCGGTCGTTTTAACCGCAGTACAAATGGCAGATCGGTATTCTTTTTCCCGCCACCTTCCAGCTCGCCAGACATCGTTATGTTCTTAACCTGCCGCCACGCTTTCAATCCCCCGCGCGCCTCGACATTGCGGCTGACAATTTGCGCAGCACTCAACCCTGCGGCGTGTTTAGTGTGACTGGCAGCCATTACCGGCGGCACCACACACAAGGTCAGACCGCAAATCATCCCGCTATAAATTTTCATTTGTTACCACCTCTGTATTGTTTTGTTCCAATATCAGTTGCTGACACATGGGTGACCCACTCATTCCACCAACAGGCCATCGGCATGGAAACTGCCAACAACCACACTGACCCTGTCACCAACATGCACCGGACTGCCCTTGTTGGAAAATGTCATCCAGTACTGCTTGCCATTTTCAAGTCCCACGCTCTGCCATAACGGTCCGACCTGTTCCATCACGGGGATCTGCAAAGCGATCTTACGTTTGGGATCGATGAGCAACGGTTCTGCGCGTTTGTTGCCAAGTTCACTCGCCCGTTGCACATTCGTCACCCGGTAACTGAACCGGATCAGATTCCCGGATGCCACCGTGCGCAGCACCAGATTGTCGATGCCCCACACGGTCTGGTAGTAGTAACGCGCACTGGCCGGCATTCCAACCGGGTGATATGGCGAACGAAATTGCGTTGGCGATTCTGCAGTGTGATGCGTCAGGTACCACCAACCCACTCCAGTGAGAGTGGAAGCAAGAAAAAACACGGCGATAACGATCCCGTGTCGTTTGTTGTGATTTACCTGCGCTGTTCTTCGCTCAGCCACTCGGTTTTACTCCTTCATGTGGCGCAGTCCCAATGCGGTGTCATACCGATATACTCTTGATTCCATTCACGTCTTGTTTCTGCGTCTGATGAAAGGCCACGCGCCTGGCGCGTGGCCTTCCGGTTTAGTCTCAGGGACAGCCAGCACCCGGTATCTGAACGGCGCCGATGTCATAGCCGCATACACCGGCCTGCGACGATGGTCGCGGATTGCCGAAGAAATCATGATTCGGTGCCGTAATGGATGTGGCACTGTTGATCGCCGGTGATGTGCCACTGATCGAATAGTTGCCGAGCGGTATGTTGTAACCCGTGCCACCGGCCAGAATCGATGCATTGACCAGAGACAATGGACCGTAAGACATATTGATCCAGTTGTTGCCTTCATCGACCGTTGCTGACGGTGTCAGGTTAAACAGCGGGTTGGGCACCGTTGCATCCGCCACACCCGGTGGCACAGCGTAACCAAGACCACCGTTCTCGGGCGGTACGCGTGAACCGTTGCAGTATTGACTCAACAGTGCCGGGTTGGTACCCAGGTTGTTGCCGCTCGGGTAATCCGTGGCATCCGTCAGGATGGAATACGTTGGTGTCAGGGTGAAACCTGAACTGTGGTCACTCGGACCGGTGTCACCACGTACGCCGATATCCCAGTAATTCGCCCCGGTCGGGCAATCGCCGGTCACGGTTTGGTTCAGCGTTGGCACCAGTGTCACCACGTTCTGCTGGTTCAACAGCTCAGCACCGAGTCCACCCACCTCAACATGGAACGGACGGTTTTGCCAGAACAGGTCGTTGCGTAACAGCGGCAGCGAGATCCTGCGGCAATCGCCGTTGGCCACCGTCGCGTAGTAACCGGTTGGACAATTCACGGTTGTGATCGTGCCAAGGGCTGCCACCAGGTTGGGCGTGTTCGGCATGGTCACGAGACCAGCTGCCTGGTTGGTCGACGTGGTGACCGGATTGATGCAACTTGGATCCTGCGGCTGCGTCGGATCGGACGTCGGTGAACAACCCGGTGGTGGCGTGCTGGCGTTGGGCGCACCGATGGTATTGAACAGCACACCCGCCGAGGCCGTGGTGTCGTTGGAGACGACAGTGTTGTTGATGAAGTTAACCTTCAGAGCATCCTGCATGGAGACACCACCACCATCCCAGCCCGCAACGTTGTCGGAAATGATGTTATTGGTGATAGTCACGTCATACCACTGCTCGGGATTCAACGGGAAGTTACTGACCTCCGTGCCATTGACCCCTTGCAAGCGAATACCACCACCACTGCCACTCTCAGCGGTGTTGCCCATGATCAGGTTGGAATCGATCACGAGTCCAGGACCCGTACCTTCAGCCAAACCCGGCGGGCAATCCTGATCCGTCAAGGCACCACACTCCAGACCGTTGGGCAGGATGCGATCCGGCGATGCACCTAGGACCGCAAGACCACCACCGTTGGTCGGGATAGTGGGATTGTTGCTCTGGTTGAAGATGATCCAGTTGCGTGAGATGTCACCGTTATAGCTGAAGCCGCTGTGCACCACCCCACCACCGTCACCGGTACTCAGGTTGCCGCACACCCAGTTGTAATTGAACTTGTAGTAGTCAGAACCCGTGCAGAAGGTCACGCCACCTGCGGCTGACGGTGTCGCGGAATACAACTCGTCGCCGTAGGAGGCATTGCTGGTGACCATGTTGTTGTGCACGTTCACATGGGTATCGAAACCGTAAGGCAATTCCACCCCGTTTGCATCATAGGTCGGATCGGGGAATTCGCCGTTACCGATCTCAATGCCACCGGAGAGTGTGCCGGCATTGGCATAGATCCGGTCATTGGAAATTTCCATGTTGTGATTCCAGCCGTGCAGGAAGATGGCGCCACCACCTTGCGAACTGTTGGTGATAGAGATGCCGTCGATCCGCGCCGGATGACACAGGAAGTTGCTGGGGAAATCGGCACAGTCCGCAGCGCTGTCGGTCAGAGCCACCGTCCCGGCCGGGAAGGCAGCCTCGGCCCCGACACCGAACGGATTCGATCCATCATTGGGGAAACGTACTCCCTTGCCCAGTACTGTGATTCCTGCACCTTCATACGCCCCCATCAGGGTCGGCTCCTGCAGCAATTCCGCCAGGTTGCCATTCATGGTGGTATCCCAACCGAGGATGCCTTCCAGCGGGATACGATCCACCTGCATCGGGTTGCCGGCAACCGTCGGCACGTTACAGCTATAGGTTCCGCTCGGGTCGTATGGATTCGAGCCACTGATAGGTTGCCCGTTCATTGCTAAACCAAACAGGCAGGTGACCTTGCGACGCCAAGGATCTAGCTTACCCGACGGATGGGCATTGGCATTCAGGGTCACGGAGGCCGCACCCACACCTTGCAACTGCACCGGTTTCCACATGATCAGCATTTCTTCGTAGTTACCGGGTCCGACGATGATCAGGTCGCCTGGTGCGGCGTTGTCAATTGCGTCTTGCAATGCCGTGTTACTACCGTTCTCTCCGGCGACATACGTCGGCATGTTGCTGTCGACAGTAACGGTGATCGCATCAATGGACTGCTTGCCATTGGCCGCCGTTATCACAAGTTGGCCCGTGCAGGGGGCGGAATTCGGACCCATCGGCGGACACACGCCTTGCGGGACAAAGGCGGTAATCTGTGAATCGGACCATTGCACGTTACCAAGCGGAACGGGATTTCCCTGCGGATTGGTAATAGTCACCGTACCGGCGGTGCTGCCAAAACCGTAGTGACGCGTGATGTAGCGCTGGTTGAATGGCGCCGTGGTCGCCTGCGGTCCGGAGTACGCATGGTTGGGTACCTGCTGATCGCCCAGGGCGGTAATGGTGATAACGTGGCCGCGTCCCGTACCACTCACCCACGGCCCGGCCCCGCCACCGGTAATCGCATCGCCGGTGACAGTTTTGATCGCCGGCGTGGTATCCGGGTAAGCGCAATCCGGCAGGTTGTACCCTTCTGCAAACGCCATGGTCGGTACAACCGGGGTATCCATGTAGGCCGTCTGCCCCGGCATGAACGACCACTCATAACAGAAGTCGCTGTAGGACGGGTTGTACTGCGGATCGGTGATCATCTGGCCTAAGGTCGGTGAGCCGACGCGTGTATCGAGAATGGGACCCGGGTCATTCATGCACGCCGTCATCACTGACGGCCCATAACCCGTCGGGTTCGGCGGATTGACCTCCCAGCTTGAGTACGTCAGACCGTTGTAAGTGCCCCACTGGTCTGAATAGACGCGGGTGATCTCTTTGCCATGGAAATCCTTGAGCGCAATCGGCAGATTCGGCACCGCGAATTTCTCACCGTACGAGGGTGAGAACGGATCAAACTCCGAGGCATAGTCGTCGGTGATGATGCCGGTGTAATGCGCGGCAATGTGGGTCGAACTGAAGATGTAGAACTTCGCCAGCGCCGTCATCTGGTTGGTCAAGGTCACTTCCTTGCGATCGCACAGGGGACGCGTCGCACCCGCAAAGGGAGAGACTTCCTGCGAACCCGGGAACAGGCTGACATAGTCCGGCACGATGCGTTCATTACCCACACAGGGCCAGAAGGTCTCGACACTACCGGTGTCGCCTTCGTGCCGCGGCAGGCCCATGTCCGTGACCGGCTGCAGCGAATTGTAGGGGTTGTAGGTCGCATTCATTGCCGCCTGGTCCGGCATGATATAGATATTGCCGACACCCGCGAATTGCTGACTGACCGGTGCGATGTAGTTATCACCCAGGAGGATGTTCTTGTCCTCTTCTTTCATCAGCTCGTAACCGGGCGGCACAATCACCTCGACCACGTACTTGCCTGGCGGCAACATCTTAGTGTGGTCACCGGTGGGATTGTCGATACAGATCTTGCAGTTGGTACCGGTGGGATAACCGGTTGCGGGATCACGACTGGTGACACTCGGGAACTTGTACATGCCATCGTAGGGTGCCGGTTGCACCTGGTTGAGCATGGCCCAGCCGTCATAACATTTATATTGACTGTCGTATGGCAGTGTTGCGCCAGGATTGAGCCATTGCGTGCTGTCCTTCAGGGTGTAATAAAATGGACTCGTCGTGCTCTGGCCCGGGCAATTCATGTTGGGCTTACCATCGGAACGCAATCCCTGCGCCCAATCATCCCAGCTGCTGGTCTGGGTGGTATCCACCAGCGTCAGACTCTTGGTGCCATCGGCAGCAGTGCCTTCCTGATAGAGATTGACGGTGACATTCGGCACGTTCGGCTGCCAGCTCAACTGGAGCATGAGCGCCGGATCATCGAATGGCCGGGTGGAAGCATAGTTGACCTCGCCCTGAATTCCGCCGTTCTCGTCATCGGCAAAGGGCGTCTTAGCGAACTCGAGGAAGCTGGCCTGACCGAGCATACCTTGCCAACCTTCCGTGGTCACCCACGCGGGATCGATACGCCCTGATGACGGATCCGTACCAGATCGATCGTTACAGTCGGCATCGTTACAGTAAATAGATCCCGGGAACCGTAAGTCTGTGGGCAAGGGATTGGTTTCCAGGGTATTCGCCAGGTGATCGGCAATGATGGAACTGCCGCCCCCGGGTGTGCCATCCGCCGGTCCGCCCACATCATTAACCACGTGTACGCCCGTCTGTTTGTAACGTGTGGTGTCAGCCTCGACCACCAGCCAGTTCGAGAACGGGAATACCTCGTTGAAGCCGGCGTAACCGTTGGCATCTGTCCCGTTGAAGAAACCGATACTGCCGTCGCGATAACGGATATTGGTGGAGACCTGATCCAGGCCTGATTCGCTGTCCTGGGAGACGTTGTCACCGTTACTGTCGATGAACGTGCGGGTGTACAGGTTGGCACGCCATTGCTGCATGGCGACGTCACCCATGTCGACGGTCTGTCCACCCTTTACCGCTACCGGTACGGAGAGGCCATCGACCAGGATGTCGTTCCACTGATCGAACACGGTGATCCGCCAGGAGCCATCGGGAATACCTGACAAGGTAAAATTGCCGTTCGCATCACATTTGGTAAAGGCAAAATCCTCGTCGTCCGGGTCACCCAGACTGACGTAGCATTGCGTGAAGCTGAACATATCGTAATTGCCACTGCTGTAGATCCGCTCGTCCGGTGTGCGACTCATACGCGCGGTGGTGACATGGCCTTTAACCGTGTTATTGCAGGCCTGCGCGGCACACACCTCCGGTTTGCGATCGTTGATGATTTTCGGGTTGGCGAACCCAATGGAGACATGGTACCCAGCCGGTCCGAACTCCTGGAAGTAACCCGGTTCGTTCGGTTTGATGAAGGCCTCGTGAGGTTTGCCGCCGTCCAGTGTATTGGTTTGCAGCCACTCCTCGCCGCGACCGATTCGATCGGCCGAGGGTGTCGCAACCACTTCATACAGCCCCGGGTAGAGATTGTTGATGATAGCCTGACCGGCCAGGGGCGACAGGGTCTTGCCATCCGATTCATAAAACGGGCACGTCGGTACCATGCCGACCAGGCCATCGCCCTTCTTACTAATCGGACAGGCATTCAGACCCGTTGCCGGGTCCAGGGTATCCGCCAGAGCATTGGAGACCGGCAAATTGAACATGTCATAGGTAATCTGACCGGTGGAGTCACCCAGGGTACCGCCCTGGTCGAAGAGTTTGAGTTCGAAACCACCCAGACCCGGTTCGTTCGGTGCCAGCACATCGACCCCGCCACCGGCATCGTTTTCGCCATTGAGCGGTTTATCATCCTCGAACACGAATACCGAAACCTGAGCTGTCGGGAACGGTGTTTCCTGCAACTGCACGTCTACCGCTTGCTGACCCGGTTTGATCGACGCGCCACCCATACCATGACCGCAGGTACCAGTACCCGGGTTCCAGTTTGCGCCACCGAGGGTGTAGGCTCCACAGTCTTTCTGAATATCAAACTGACGGAAAGTACCGCTGCCCGGTGGATCCTCCACGGCACCGCCGGCACCGGAGATAACATTATTGACCCCGTCACCCGGCAGGATCGAAATGTAGTAGTGTTTGGTCGGATCAAGCGCGACCTGACTTGGATCCACAGCCAGTTGTTGCGAGGCATCCGTCCGACACACATCGTTGCCGTCACACACGGCAGCGAGGTGCTGGCCCGTTGTCGGATCCAGAACGGTCTGTCCGGACTCACAAGAAATGCTGCCAACACAACCCTGGGCCACCACCGGCATGTAACTGGAGTGGAAGTTGGTGCCAAGCGTTGGCACCGGCGTCGTACCACCATTGTTGGTTTGCGTCGCCGGATCCGGGTGCATGGTACGGTCTTCCTCGATGATCCAGCGATAATCCGTCACGGCCAACCCAGTGGGTTCGTCTTTGACGTGCACCGCCAGACCACTGCCGGGTTTGAAGGTAACCGTGACGGTTGCCGGCGACGCACTCGATGTGTGTTGCGAATTGATCGCGCTGTACTGGAAGGTCACCGTCGCGGGGGTCGTGCCGGTCGGTGGGGTGGTCGGTGCAGCACTGAATGATCCATCGGCATTCAATGTCACCGTCCCGCCCGTGATACTGCCAGCCACGATAGACGCGGTCATGGGATGGCCGGACGGATCCGTATCGTTTTGGAGGACACCGGGCTGGCTGATATTCAGCAATGAGGCAATGTTGCTGGAATAGCTGTCGGCATTGGCCGTGGGTGCCCCACCCAGACAGCTACCGGTACAGGCTGCCAGTGTAACGGTAGTACTGATCGCCGGATTGCCATTGGCCTGGTAGGTAAAACTGTCGGATGTTGTGCCGGCCGTGGGGACATAACTGAACGTGCCATTGGGATTCAGCGTGAGGACGCCACCACTGGGTCCACTCAGGACCTGCACACTGTACACGCCGGTATCGTTGGCAATCACCCCTTTAGCAGCATCGCTAACGGAAATGGTGTTGCCCGGTACCAGGTAATACGTATCCGGTAAGGCTGCCACGCCGGTTGCCGCCGGCAGTGCACCGCCGTTGACTTGCAGGTAGGCCTGCATGCCACCGTCGCGCTGGTTATCGGTCGACAGATCAAGTGAGCGGTCGAATATCGGATAAGCGTTGGCATTAAATGTCCCTGCGGTTTGCGGGGGATTGATCATGATGTCATAAGTTTTGCCTGCGGAGAGAAATACCTCGTCCTGGATCCGTGGCTTTGGAGTCAGACCATTGCGTAAGGCCAGGGAGACACCGGGCATCAGGTTACCGTCACGCGCGATCAGGTTCATGTCCAGACCGACAAGGGAAGGCACATGCATGCGCAGTCCGGCGTTGACGATGCGTAACAACACATTTCCGCTGGAGGCAGCCCCCGGTACAGACAGCGCCGACAATTCGGGGTGACTGCGATCGAAGGAAGCACCGTTGAGCAGATAATATATAGGTGTGTAATTGACTGCCGGCGGATAACAGGTATGACTCGTGATCGGCTGGGTCACATCACCACAACCACTGATCGCACCACTCCACACCCGGGTCTCACTGAAAGCGGGATTGGCCACAGCGGCGGCGACGGCGGCGTTTTGTACTGGATCGATTTCACTGAGCAATATCGGCACATCTTTATCGTATGCGATCCCCGCATATGCCTGGTTCGGGGTCGATGTGCTATCGGTGACCACTACCACGCCATAAAGACCCATCGGTCCTTGAATGGATGGATGGGTACCGGACTCCAGTAAATAAGTACCCGGACGCAGATTGCTCCAACTCAGGGACACACTGCTGCCGAGTGCCGCCTCGGTACCGAAGGACTGAACCCGATCCGCCTGTGCCGGCGGGATGAATTGCGGCCCGCTGGCATCACCGGCAATCGGCCAGGTCATGTTCTGTGGCGGGTGCACCGGGCTTGGCGTACGTGTGGGTGCATCACCCAGACCGCCGCCGAGTTGACCAACGATAACCAGTGAAGTGGGTAGATTCCCCGACGGTGGTGGACTGGTGTACGCCGTGCTGCTCAGGTTATTGACCAGGGTGACATCCAGTTCATCACCGGTCTGCACACGAATCAACGGCGGTTGCCAGGTCACGCCATCCTGTGCAGCACCCGTCATCGTCGTGCACGAGGCCGCGGTCGCGGTGGTATCCGCGGGTGCACTGCAGAACAGGCCCCACATCGGTACCGTCTGGCCATCGGACAGCGTGGTGCTTGTCGGTTTGGCGGTGAGCGTGACTGCAACGGTTGCCGCTCTGCTAGTGCCAACACAGAGCAGACTTAGAGTGAGCGAGGCGCACGCAGTCAGTTGTATCAGTTTGGATTTATTTGCTCGCATGGTGTTCTCCCTCGTTCTAGTTCGCCTCGTTGATGACATAGACCTGCGGGTCAACCAGCATCATGGTCATGGCACCGCCGGGAAAGATGTTGTTTGTTGTGAGTTCACGCTCGTTGTGGGAGTGCCAAATGAACGCGTAACCGGCCTCCTCCGTCGGTGGGTTAACCACCGTGCCTGATGGGGGCGTGGTACCGGTAGGACCAGTCGCACGGATCGTGGCATCCGGACCCAGATAAGGACTGCCACCGTAATAAGGACCGTTGGTCAGGATATTCGAATCGGGCAGTGTCACTGGCCCGCCACTACCCACTGCACCAAAAGGATGTTCTTCCAATGGCTTGAGATGGTCCTCGCACCACTCGTAATAGTTCGGTATGTCAGGAGGTGCCGGTGGATTGCTATTGACCGTGTAATAGCCATGTGCATCGGGATAGCAGTGCACGGGCGTGCCGTTGTACTTGGCATACAACGGGCTGGAAGGATCAATGTTATACACACTGCCGGGGCCTGTGCTGGTGTGGCCGTAGGCATCCCAGTTCAGGCCGCGACCGGTCCAGTAAAAGATCGCATCCATCGCCTGACCCGGTGTAGAAGTCGTGGTAAACAGCACCTTGCCGGCCAGCTTGGAAGCATCGGTCTGGCTCACGATCAGGTTGCCATCACGCCCAAGTAGACGCAGGTGGTTGCCATGTTCGTGGAAAGGATGCTGCCAGCGCCCCGTCCCGATCATTCTGATCAAAGCGTTTTCGCCCGGGTGCACATGCGGCTCGCCGTTATAGGGCTGACGCGGAAACTCCGGGGCAAAGTTTGGATCCATGTTGTCCGGGAACGAACGTCCATTTATTGTGAAATACGCCGGATGGTAAGGTTCTGTGGCCACCACCATGCAGCCGTTTGTTTTGGCACAAGGCAGCAAAGACTGGTCCTCGGCCTGGCGGTGAATCACCGGATCGATCTCTGAGAATTGAAACATGTACTCGCGGTCGTAACAGGTTGCACTGTGATCATATGCAGAGGCAGCCAGTCGATAATCAGGCTGACCATCCGGTAGAGATGAAGACACAGCGCGACAGCCAGCCGGTACCGTGTTGGGCAGTACGATCAATGCACCGTACAATCCCATCTCCACCTGCAAGTCTGCTTGTGTACCGCTGTAATAGGCATGCGTCCCAGGTTTGTTCGCGATAAAGGTATACGTGACAGTGCTACCGTGCGTAGCTTCCTGGGCCAGAATTCCGGGGACACCACCCGTCGCTTGCACGTCAAAACCGGGAAACAGGATCGACGTGTTACCCGCGGCTTCCGGCAGATTGTTGTGCAAAGTCACCGTGACGGTATCACCTTCATGCACGATGAGCGTGGGGCCGGGGATCTGCATCAGCGGACAATTGGCTCCGGGGATGTTACCCGGCGCAAAACCCGCCGGAGCGCTATTGCACCCATAACCCCAGGAGTAAATGCTCGCGCCATCCGGTTGCGTGATGTAGTTGGGTGAGGCACTGAGATCAAAGCTTGTGCCGGTAATACCGGGAGCGGCTGCATGTGCCGTGATAAATACAGCAGTAAGCGCCGCGGCTCCCGCAATTCGCAGCAGATACCCGATTAGGCTAGTCGTATTCCGATAAGGCATGGCTGCTCTCCTAGGTACAGGTCTTTGAAGTCGGATCCACTGCGTTACAAATATGGATCTCGGTCATGAGGCCACCGAAGTTCTCATTGTCATTCGAGAGGTGGTCGAGGTTGGGTGAGTAAAGATAGAAAGTCTGTCCGGCGTGATAGCGCGTCATATCACTGGCATCCAGGATCACATCCATGGACTCGCCACCACCCAAGGTTATTGAGTTCGTGTCATAGGCCATGTCATTGCCGGCCTGGTCACGCAACATCTTCGCGTTCTTGCCAACCACGTGCATGGGAATGCCGAGCGAAGCGAGAGTTTGCATTTCCTGTGCGTCCAGGTCCGAGAATCGCAGCAGTGCCTTGCCACCAGCTGGTATGTTGATGACGGTGCGCAGCACTTGTGAATAATGCTCGGTTCCATCCGGTGCTTGTGTGTGCATGGCATTCGGGTTAATCGTATCCGGATAACTGCGCCCGTTAAGCAGGAAGTACTTGTCCTTCATGTCGGTGAACGGTTCAGGGTTGAAGGTCATGCCGACAAAGTGGAAGCTCGGATCGAAGCCGTGGATCTGGATCGGGTATTCGACATCGTAAGCCGTCGACCCGTCTCCGTCGTTGTAGGCGTATAACATCGGGTTCCCGCTCTTGTTGTCGACGCGGGTCACCGTGTTCGCAGGCGGTAACGGATTCGTGCACAGGATATCCGAGGCCACGCAGGCCGTGCGAGGATCCGCCTGCTGGTTGACGAGGCCTTGATAGAGACTGGCTCCAAGCGGTTCACGATCCTGTCGCGGTCGCACATAAACTTGTCCTACCATGCCCATCTGGATGTGTTCCGGCGGGGTGATATGGCAGTGCCACATGTAGGTGCCGGCATCCGGTGCCAGATAGTAGTAAGTGAAACTGCCGCCGATATTGATCGCCACCGAGGCATCCGGTACGCCGTCATAAAATGCTGATGCGTTTGGATAACCGTGATAGTGCACAGTATGTTGCTCGAACAGATCCGGGCGCATGATCATGCCGACATTCGTCAGGGTCAGGAAAAATTCGTCATCCTCGTCGATTGCGAAGGTTGGCGAAGGCATATTGCCGTTGAGTACGCCCACGTCCATGATTGGCCTTGGATCGACATGACCGTCGATTTGCCCTGGCGGGACCGACTCTGGATCCGGTTCCAATCCCACTGCTCCGTTGTAGGTTGTTGCCGGTGTCGGAGCGCCTGTCGTTGGGTCGGTCGGTGCCACTTCGTTGAACACACTCGCCGGTTCCGTGCCAGGTAGACCATCGACCATATCTTTGAGCCCTGACAATGGTCCGAAGGCGAACAGATAGATCTGAGTGCCGTCGGCCATGGTTGCAAAACCGTCGCCGCCTGAGATCTGCTGGCACTTGATATGAGGATTGGGCAGCGTACTGTCGGACTGTCCCGTCTGCCCGCTGGCGTTGACCAGTGGATGCTGCTCTGTTGAGTTGGGGCACTGCACCCGGAAGCTCACTGCCCATGCATTTATCACAAATGCACTGAGCAGGATTACCGTGGAGACACGCCCCAAAAGGGAATAATTCGCCATAAATAAAGTCTCCTTCTCTTTTGCGGTTGCAAGTACCTGCATGCTGAAACTCACGGGCAACCTGTTACAAAATCGCATCCTCTGAAACTGCACGTTCTACTAATCGGGTCCGCCTTGACGTTTACAATCATTAGGCTCAACACTCAGCAGTTCCAGCTTGTCCCTCATGCTGACTGGAGCTCCGTAAAAACGTACACGGTATTGCGATTCGAACAGGAAATGAATTACCTATGTGAAAGACTAATAAGGGGTGGGGTGTGAATCAGTAGGGTGCATCGAGTATCTTATCGGTAGGGTGTCATAACTGAACGGAGTGGTTTATGTACTGCATTTACCGCAGCAGAAGCGGCACTTAAGGATGCCATGCCAACGCCAATTTTAATGGCTGGATATCTACGATCAGAATTCAGGCAAACTTCACTCTGTCACCGCAGCATTCGCCCAAATCATCCTGGCCAGTTAATTCTTGCCTGCCTGACTGGTATCATTCCCAGGCATGTGAGGGCGATATTGGATTAAGATATTCGGCACCGAGCGCCCATTGCGGTGAATACCCTGACCGAATAGACTCGATAAGACACTTGATATCCGCAGAAGTCACTGAATGTTTGGGGACATAACAATCTGCCCCATTGGAATAGGCAGCCTCACGGTACTCAAGACCGTCATGCCCCGAGATAACGGCAACCACGATATAGGGATGAGACAGGCGTATGCGCCACATCAATTCCAGACCGTCTTCACCCCGAAGACTGATATCCAGGAATATCAGTTGAGGTCGAGCCTCATCCAGTCGCAGCCAGGCAGCGTCGCCATTTTCAGCTTCCACCACAGACATGGCAGGAAAATGCTTGAATAACAGCTCCTTTAAAGATTCCCGAAACACAGCGCTGTTATCCACAATCAATGTTTCAAATATCATCAAATTGTCCTTGGCTGCACAATACACTGCAGTCCCTCGTAATGGATAATTCGAAACTTTAGACATCTTGATACATCTTGTTAATAGAACACACGAGCAGCTAAATCAGGTAATGGTAGTGATACAGTCAGGGTGAATTTGAACGATATCGTCGATATAAATTCAGCACCCGAGGCACGTACTGGCGCGTTTCGGGAAAGGGTGGAATTGTATTGCCATAATGCACAACAGCATCCTCTCCCGCATTATAAGCTGCCAGCGCCAAAGGCAAATCATCATGGAACTGATTTATCAGGTCGCGCAAATATCTTGCACCTGCCTGAATATTCTCTTCCGGATCATAACGATCGATCACACCATAACGCTGTGCGGTTGCGGGCATAAGTTGCATGAGGCCAGCGGCCCCTTCGCTCGACACGGCCCGTGGATTATAGCCGGACTCAACAGTAATAATTGCCTGCAATAGTGCCTTGTCGAGATTGTGCTCGCGTGCTGCCCTGGCAACTATCTTGTTATAGGGTTTTTTTCCATGCAACAAATCTGACGCTTTTGGTTTACTATCACCGGGTGTACACCGTGGTGAATGAAGCATAATCTGATAACCGTGGTCTACGGGAACATTGGTAAGATGTACAATTCCCAGGTCATCTACCAACCTGAAGACATCTGCATACGAAACACCCGCGTATCCATGATTCAGGATTATCGCTGTCAGAATAATCTTTAAAGAGAAACGTCGCTGATCCATATACAATAATGGCCCGCGTTTCATGACAACATATTATTCCAGGTTAGTCGATTTCCCATTGCGGCCACGGGCAGTTACACAATGAGTGATCAATAATCTGTTGACCATAACTATTCATTTATACCTGAATTTTCACATAAGCTATACATGATATACCTTATTCGAAATTGCGGGTGCGCATTGAAAATGCGCACGACCACATTCAAGCTAATCAGCTAAATCCTGGAATTAATCCGCTACAAAGCAAGATAACAGCACACCATCTTGTATCCGCAGATATCGCTAAAAAAAAGCCCGATGTCTTATCGGGCTTTTCAATAATTGTTCTTTTGAATTTAAATTTGTTTAACTGAAGGGATTATGCAGGACGATAGTCTCGTTGCGATCCGGTCCGGTTGAGATAATGTCGACTGGAACACCGACCACTTCTTCGATTTTCTTGATATAGGCCTTGGCATTTGCCGGCAGTTCATCGTAGGTTTTTATGCCCACGGTACTTTCCTTCCAGCCCGGCACTTCAATATATGTCGGTTTGCACTGCTCGTAGGCATCGGCACCAATCGGTGGATTGGCAACGGCCTTACCATCGACTTCATACCCCACGGCAATTTGCAGACTCTCCAGACCATCGAGCACATCCATCTTGGTCAGGCAGATGCCACTCAGTGAATTGATTTGGGCAGAGCGACGCAGGCTCACGGCATCCAGCCAGCCGCAACGGCGTGGTCGGCCCGTAGTAGAACCAAACTCATTCCCCAATTTAGCCATGTGTGCACCGATGGGATCATTCAATCCAACGCCATCATATAACTCAGTAGGGAATGGCCCGGCACCTACCCGCGTGGTATAGGCCTTGGTAATACCAAGAATATAATCGATATCGCGTGGTCCGACGCCCGTACCCGTACATGACCCACCTGCGGTCGGATTGGACGAAGTAACATACGGATAAGTACCATGATCGATATCCAGCAGGGTCCCCTGCGCACCTTCGAACATGATGTTTTTACCTTCACTGCGCATCTGGTGCAGCATGCCTGTGACATCGGCCACCATCGGACGAATCTGTTCTGCCATGGCCAGGCCTTCATCGAGTACCTGCTGAAAATCCACGGTATCGGTTTTGAAGTAATGCTTCAGCGCAAAATTGTGGTAGTCGAGGACCTCACCAAGGCGAGCGGCGAAACGCTCGCGATGCAACATATCACCGACCTTCAGACCACGGCGGGAGATCTTGTCTTCATAGGCCGGTCCAATACCGCGGCCGGTGGTACCAATGGCTTTGCTACCCCGTGCCCGCTCCCGTGCCTGATCCAGGGCAATGTGGTATGGCAGGATCAGAGTGCAGGCTTCACTGATAAACAGGCGGTCAGTGTAATCCACGCCACCATCCTTCAGCATGGCCAGTTCTTTCAGCAACGCATCCGGGGCCAGCACCACACCATTACCGATCATACAGATGACCTTGGGGTGCAGAATCCCGGAGGGGATCAGATGCAACACTGTTTTTTTACCATCGATAACCAGGGTATGCCCGGCATTGTGTCCACCTTGAAAACGCACGACACCGTCCGCGCGATCGGTCAGCAGGTCGACGACCTTGCCCTTACCTTCATCACCCCACTGGGTACCAATGACGACTACGTTTTTTCCCATTGTTCACTTCCCCAAAATTACTGAATCTGCTTCACTGTCCACTCGTTGCCCTGTTTGACGATCTCGCGATCGCATTGCATCGCTCTGGCATCCCCGTTCTGTCCTGGTAAGGCGGACACGACCCGTTCACCTTGTGCCCGAAGTAACTGTATCAAGCTATTCAATTCCGGATCCTGAGCAAAAGGTGCAAAAATGCCGGCGCTTTTTACCACTGTTTCCGGTGCCAAGGCCAATAGAGTTTTTAAATCCGTACTAAAACCGGTCGCCGGGCGGGCATTTCCAAAGGCCTTGCCTATACCATCGTAGCGGCCACCCTGGGCAATAGCGGTACCCTTACCCGGCACAAAGGCTGCAAACACGACCCCAGTGTGATAGTGGTAACCGCGTAATTCTGCCAGGTCATAGTGTAAGCTGATGGTCGGCATCGCCTGCTTGATGGTCTGGGCCATCTGGCGCAAAGTTGCCAGTGCCGTCTTTACATCGTCGCTGGCCTTCACCAGTACTGTCTCAGCCTGCGGCAAGACATCATCATCGCCATTCAAATCCGCAAGACTGCTCAACATGGCTGCCACATCGGCATCAAGCTGCCATTGTTCGAGCATCATGCTGATCTCGGGTCTGGCCTTGCGTTGCAGGGCATCAAACAATTCGGATTCCTGCGCCTCACTCAACCCGGCCTGTTTAGCCAGTCCCCGGAAAATACCCACGTGGCCCAGATCAAAAAATGTATTATTGATATCACAGGCGCGCAGGGTTTCCACCATGAGTCGGAAGACTTCGACATCACTTTCCACACCCGAGTGACCGTAAAGCTCCAGACCCAATTGCAGCGGTGCACGCGAGGCACCAAAACCATCTGGCCGGGTGTGCAGTACGGTACCCATGTAACACAAACGGGTAGGTGTCTCCCGCCGTAACTGATGTGCATCGATGCGTGCGACCTGTGGTGTAATATCCGCACGCACGCCCATCATCCGACCATTGAGCTGG
The DNA here is from genome assembly GCA_040235555.1 of Thiohalomonadales bacterium. Lineage (GTDB taxonomy): Bacteria > Pseudomonadota > Gammaproteobacteria > UBA6429 > Thiohalophilaceae > RI-92. The sequence continues at coordinate 48,055 of JBECKZ010000213.1, forward strand.
TCGGTCAGCTTGAAGGTTTGCAGGTCAAGATCATGCGCCGTACCAACGAATAAGGACTCCACATACTCAATGAAGGGCGGCATGACCAGTTCATAGCCCCAACTGCGATACAAATCGAGTAATTGTCGACGACGTGTTTCCAGACAGGCTGCCTGTGGTGGCAAGACCTCTTCGATACCTTCCGGGAGCAACCAGGAATCTTTATTCATTGTTTTGTCTTCAGGTTATATAGATAAGGACTGCACCCGCAATCATCATCACCAGTCCGATGAGACGCAGCGTGCGAT
>JBECKZ010000176.1:0-26630 GCA_040235555.1 Thiohalomonadales bacterium
CAATAAAGGCGATTGAGAATAATCATAAAAAAACCGGGTATACGATTCGACAATGCGTTCCAGATATTCGACCTCGAGGTATCGCTCAAAAGTGCGACCACGCTTACCTACCCGTTTAAGCAAGATATCAACCGGCGCCTGCAGATAGATCACAAGATCCGGTGTCGGCGCATCGATAGTGACATGCTCATAGACCTGTTGATACAACTTAAACTCCTCTTCATCCAAAGTAAGTTCTGCAAACAGGCGATCCTTTTCCAAAATAAAATCAGCAACCGTCACGGGTCGGAACATATCAGCCTGGCGCAGTTCCTGAATCTGACGCGCACGCTGGAAGAGAAAAAATAACTGCGTCTGCAACGCCGCACTGCGCGGGTCCTGATAAAAACGTTCAAGGAATGGATTTTCTTCCGCCCCTTCGAGCAATACGTCAGAACCAAAACTTTGTGCCAGGCGTTTGGCCAACGTGGTTTTACCTACGCCAATTGGCCCTTCCACTACGATGAAATCCAGGTTTGTGGTCATACTATATCAAGAGGCTCCAGTCCGCTCGCCGGGCATTGTGCCAATAATTCCGCCAATGAACCACGTCCCGGAATCACCAGGTCAGGGGCAATGTCATTTAAAGGATACAGGACGAAGTTGCGTTCATGTAGCCCTGGATGCGGGACATGTAATCCAGTCTCATTGATGCATTCCTCACCGAACAACAGTATATCCAGGTCGAGTGTGCGGGGCCCCCAGCGAACACCGTCGCGCGTGCGGCCCTGGACTTGCTCGATCCCATGCAACAAGTGTAACAAGTCAAACACCGTTAAGTTTGTGTCCAGCGCGGCAACGGCATTGATGTACTCCGGCTGATCCTGGGGTCCCATGGGTGCACTTCGGTACAAACGTGATTGTGCTACGAATAGACTATCGGGTAAGCCGGCAAGGGCCGACAAGGCTTGCTGGACCTGGTGAATTGGCTGTTGCAAGTTACTGCCAATTCCGAGGTATGCCCTAGTCATGACGTCGTGATTTGCGGCGACGTGGCCGGTGGCCATGGCGTTGCGCGTGCAAGGCTTCACACATCGCCTTTTGCTCTTCTGCACTGACGCTTTGGAAGGTTGTCCACCAGTCACACAAGGGTCGTAATTCGTCGTCACCCGCATCACAACGCAGCAATAGAAAATCATACATTGCACGAAAACGTTTGCTCTCCAGCAGCGCAAAGGCGCGGCGACCGCGGCGATTGGTTAGTCGCACCTGACCTGCCCAGATCTCTCGAATGGGCAGACGAAAACGTTTGGGCAAGGCAATATGTTGAGATTGTTCGATTAGAATGTCGTGTCCCGCCTCCTGAATTGCCTGAATTGGCGACATTTTGCCCTGACGCAGTTCTTCGGCCCGCTCCTGTACCGGTCCCCATAACAAACAGGCAAACAGGTATGCCGGAGTCACCGGTTTGTTCTGATGAATGCGGTCATCCGTGTTTGCACAAGCCTGCTTTAGCAGTTCCGCGAAATATGGCAGGTCTTTTTTAAGACTGAGTTCTGATGCGGAGAACAGCAGTTCAAAGATGTCATATCGCCGCAATAACGGTAATACCTGACTGGCATAGCCACTCATAAACAGTTTCAGCACTTCATCGTACAGGCGCGCGGGTGCTACGGCGAGCAAACGCTCACGCTGTTCGGCGATAGCGCTATCCAGTTCCGGCTCCAATTCAAACTGCAATTTGGCAGCAAAGCGAATGGCACGCAGGATTCGGACCGGGTCTTCCTGACAACGCACATGTGGGTCACCAATCATACGCAAACGCCGTAGCTTTAAATCCTCCAGACCGCCGGTATAATCCACCACGCTGAAATCAGCGATATTGTAATAAAGGGCATTAACCGAAAAGTCCCGACGCCAGGCATCTTCAGCCAGGGTGCCAAATACATTATCGCGAACGATCATCCCGTCACGGGTACTGGCCAGTGTCTCGTCTTCAACATCCGCGTGATGTCCCCGAAATGTGGCCACCTCGACGATTTCGCGGCCAAAGTGAATATGCGCCAGGCGAAAGCGCCGACCAATCAAGCGACAATTCCGAAACAACTCCTTCAGTTGCTCCGGCGTGGCATCCGTTGCGACATCAAAGTCTTTTGGGTGCAGTCCCAGCAGTAAATCACGCACGCCACCGCCTACCAGATAGGCAGAAAATCCGGCCTTGTGTAGGCGACCAAGCACCTTGAGCGCCGAATCATTGATATCCTGGCGGGAAATGCAATGTTCGCTTCGCGGTATGATTACGGGTGTGACGTCGTGCTGCTGTGCCGGCATGAATGATATGTAAATTGGTTAACTGGCCGTGGCCAAACAACTTGCTAGTATAATGATTTTTACCTGTAATTCCGATAGTTATCACGCCTGTCAACGCGTGCCTAGATAAAACAAAAGGCCTGCGAGCTTGCGCTCTACAGGCCTGATTCGCCCCGAGATTTCCCGACTTAGTTGAAATCCGCAACCAGGGCGTCACGAATGTTTTTTGGTAAGGTGTTAATCTCAATCTGGCAGGTTGCATGGTCTATGCCCGAGGCCAGCGCCGCCCCGCCCTGGGCTGCGGCTACCATTTCCGGCGTAAATTCAAACCGCAGGAAGTGCACTGAAGAGGTTTTATCTTCGGTCTCACGCTCCAGATCTTCATCGGCGATGGCATAGACCTTGTCAAAGTCAGCCACCTGCATCCAGACCTTGTCCTCAACCCCGACCAGTTTTTCCAGGGCGGCTTTGCGTTCCGCCACATCGTCATACTCAATCATGAACGTGGCCTTCAGATTACTGCCGTCCGGGATTAGTGGGTTGTATGCATTCAACTCGTCCAGGATACCTTCTTCTTCGAAGATTTTCTCGATACGCAGCATCTCCTGGATCTGGTACTGCATGGTCAGACGGTCTTCGAAATAGAGTGTCGCATGCTCACCCAGTCTAACCTGCCGGTTTTTTTTATGTTCCAATACCTTTGCGCGGAAGTCTTTACGTTGCTTGGCATACTGTTCCAGACTCATCAGGTCTGTCTGTGTCAGTTTTTGCATGGCGATACCTGTCATTGTTTAAATCCCGTAAGCGATACGTAACAGTGTCATCGGATGTTTGGGTCCGTCCGTACTATCAAGACCATTTTCAATCTGATGTCCAGCCATGATGCAGTCACTGGTGTAATGATCCGGTTCAAACTGCTTGACCTTATTGACGACTGGCCGGCAGATTTTCATTGACACCTCATGAAATTCTTTTTTCACAGCATAGGTGCCGTCATGACCTGAACAACGTTCAATAGTGTCGACGTTTGTCTCCGGGACAAGTTGTAACACTTCCCGGGTTTTCAGCCCGATGTTTTGCACCCGCTGGTGACAGGCAACGTGATAGCTGATTTTGCCCAGTGGTTTGTGGAAATCCGTTTTCAACAGCCCTTCCTTGTGGCGTAACATCAGATATTCGAATGGATCGTAAAAGGCGTTTTGTACCTTTTTCACATCGGGATCATCCGGGAACATCAGTGGCAATTCCTGCTTGAACATCAGTGCACAGGAAGGAATCGGCGCAACCAGGTCCCATCCTTCATCAACTAGTCTGGCCAGGCGCGGGATATTCGCGTCCTTGGCATGGGCAACGGCCTCCAGATCGCCCAGTTCGAGCTTGGGCATACCACAGCATTGTTCTTTCTCAGCAATGGTAACCGGGATGCCGTTGTGTTCGAACACGGCCAGCATGTCATCGTTGATAACCGGTTCATTTACATTGCCATAACAGGTGACATAAATGGCCACCTTTCCCGTGGTCGCACTCCCGGCCTGTGCCGTAAGCGAGGTATTTGGTTTGAAATGTTTGCGAAATGTATCGCTCTCGAAGCGTGGTAATTTTGCATCCGCATGAATACCTGCGATATTTTCCATGGCCTTGCGCATTGGTCTGGTGTTGTTTACGGCATTGATGGTCTGTGCCATGACCGGGATCGAACCTATCTTGCCGACCAGATCGGTATTCGACAGCAGCTTGTTGCGCAAGCTGGCACCTGCCTTCTTGAAGTGCACTGCCTTGGCACGCAACATCAGGTGTGGGAAATCGATATTCCATTCATGTGGTGGCACATACGGGCATTTGGTCATGTAGCAGAGATCACAGAGATAGCAGTGGTCCACAACTTTCCAGTAATCCTGTTTCGCAACACCGTCGACCTCCATGGTCTCGGATTCGTCCACCAGATCAAATAGAGTCGGGAAGGCGTTACACAGGCTGACGCAACGTCGACAACCGTGACAGATGTCGTACACCCTTTCCAGTTCAGCAAACAGGGATTCTTCATTGTAAAAATCCGCATCCTTCCAGTTAACCGGATGGCGAGTTGGCGCTTCCAGACTACCTTCTCTCATGTGTGTGCCCTTTATTGAATGGACTGCTTGTTACTGCTCGAACATGAAATAAAAGTGTGACTACCCGGGTCGGGGAACCGACCCAGGTCAGACACCACTACTTACTTGTCGAGATTATCCAGGGCCTTCTGGAAACGGTTGGCGTGAGAACGCTCTGCCTTGGCCAGGGTCTCGAACCAGTCAGCGATTTCTTCGAAACCTTCGTCGCGGGCGGTTTTGGCCATTCCTGGGTACATATCAGTGTACTCGTGGGTTTCGCCTGCAATCGCGGCCTTCAGATTATCACCAGTGCCACCGATGGGCAGTCCGGTTGCCGGGTCACCGACCTGTTCCAGATACTCCAGGTGGCCGTGGGCGTGGCCAGTCTCACCTTCGGCAGTGGAACGGAAGACCGCAGCCACGTCGTTATAGCCTTCAACGTCAGCCTTGGATGCGAAATACAGATAGCGGCGATTTGCCTGCGATTCACCGGCAAAGGCGTCTTTCAGACTTTGCTCGGTCTTGCTGCCTTTTAATTCAGCCATGATGTTTACCTCCACGTTTGTTGTCGAAACCGCCATCGCTGGCGGATTTGTAGAATTTAGACTAATTCTAAATCGTGGAAAAAAGATAGATCAGCAACCTCACGCTGTCAAGACTTAGTCTAAATCAGGATTCATTCCAGGTCGGTGTTTATAGCACAGGAAACATTTGACCCTGTTGACATGAATCAGCTAACTTAGCCGCCCTTCAATCACAGGACAAAAAGCAAACTCAGACCGTGGCAGCAAAAAAATCATCTAAAAAATCAGACAGTTCCAACTCGCTCAACTTCGAAGCCGCGATGCAGGAACTGGAAGCCCTGGTCACGCGCATGGAAAAGGGTGATCGTAGCCTGGAGGACTCTCTGAAGGATTTCGAACGGGGGGTTGAGCTGACGCGTATCTGCCAAACTGCTCTACGCGAGGCGGAACAGAAAGTCCAAAAACTGGTTTCTGAAAATAACCAGAATGTGCTTGCCCCCTTCGAAGACGACGAGCACGACGCGTGAACCTGGTTGAGAGAATGGCAGCCTGGCAAGCGAGGATAGACACTGCGCTGGAAAACTGGCTCCCTAAACCGGAAATTGAACCCTTTCGCCTGCACGAGGCCATGCGCTATTCCGTGTTTAACGGTGGAAAGCGGATGCGCCCTGTCCTGGTCTACGCTGCCGGGAGAGCAATGGACGTGCCAGAAATCCAACTTGATGCCCCGGCATGTGCCATTGAGTGTATCCACGCCTATTCGCTCATTCACGATGATCTGCCTGCCATGGACAATGACGATTTGCGTCGGGGGAAACCTACCTGTCATCGCGCTTATGATGAGGCCACGGCTATCCTGGCAGGTGACGCCTTGCAGGCCCTTGCCATACACATCCTGAGCCATGGCCTGGATACAGATATTCCTGCCGAACAACGTCTGGCCATGATTAACTTGCTGGCCGTTTCGTCCGGGTCCAGGGGGATGGCGGGAGGACAGGCCCTGGATCTGGAAGCCGTCGGCAAGACATTGACAGAGGCCCAATTGGAGAATATGCATATCCACAAAACGGGAGCCCTGATTCGGACAAGCGTGTTGTTTGGTGTACTGACCAGCGTCAATGCTGAAGAAGCGGTCAAGGCAAAGTTGGATCACTATGCGAAATGTATCGGCCTGGCCTTTCAAATCCACGACGATGTCCTGGATGAAACCGCCGATACTCACACCCTCGGCAAGACGCAGGGGGCCGATCGGGCCCGCAACAAGCCCACCTATCCCGCCATCATTGGTCTGGATGCCTCGGTTAAATTAGCTCAAGAGCTGGTAATTGAAGCCATCGACAGCCTGAACGGATTCAATGACAATGCCGACCCCTTACGGCAGTTGGCTAACTATGTAATCGAACGACGAAATTAAGGCAGATTATCCCCAGATACTATATATTTGGTTGCAGATTCACCAGCTGCAACTAGCATGACATTATTAACCGGTTAGCCCTTATGTCCGAAGACCAGAGCCAATCCCTCCTGAGCCAGATTGATAACCCGACGCAATTGCGGGATCTGTCCATCGAACAGCTCGCCCCATTAGCCGAGGAACTGCGTCAGTTCGTGATCCAGAGTGTCAGTGACACGGGTGGTCACCTCGCCGCCGGCCTAGGGACGGTAGAGCTTACCATTGCCCTGCATTATGTCTTCCAGACACCAGATGATCGTCTGGTCTGGGATGTTGGACACCAGAGTTATCCACATAAAATTCTGACCGGACGCCGCGATCGCATGGCAACCATGCGCAAACAAGGCGGCCTGGCCGGCTTTCCCAAGCGAGACGAGAGCGAATACGACACCTTTGGTGTAGGACATTCCAGTACTTCCATCAGTGCCGCCCTCGGTATGGCCATAGCCGCCAAACGCCAGCACAATGAGCGCCAGGTGGTTGCCATCATCGGTGATGGTGCTATGACCGCGGGTATGGCCTTTGAGGCCCTCAATCATGCCGGTGATCTGGATGCCAATTTGCTGGTCATCCTCAACGACAATGACATGTCGATTTCACCCAACGTTGGCGCCCTCTCCAATCACCTGGCCCGCATCCTCTCCGGCCGCTTTTATCAATCCATGCGCGAGGGCAGTCGCAAGGTTCTGAGCGTCATGCCCAGCATGTGGGAGCTGGCCAAGCGGACCGAGGAACACATGAAAGGCATGGTCATCCCCGGTACCCTGTTCGAAGAATTGGGCTTCAACTACATCGGCCCCATCGACGGGCACGATATCAATACCCTGGTCAAAACCCTGCGCAACCTGCAAAAACAAAAAGGTCCACGCTTCCTGCACGTGGTCACGCGTAAAGGCAAGGGTTATCAGCCGGCGGAAGATAATCCACTGGCCTATCACGGCGTTGGCAAGTTCCACCCGGAATCTGGCAAGCTGGAGAAGAAAACGCCCACTGGTCCGACCTACACCCAGGTTTTCGGTGACTGGCTGGTGGACATGGCACGCGCTGACGAATCGCTCATCGGCATCACACCAGCCATGTGCGAAGGTTCTGGTCTGGTGGCATTTGCCAAGGAGTTTCCGGAGCGTTATTTTGATGTTGGTATCGCAGAACAGCACGCGGTCACATTCGCGGCCGGTCTGGCCTGCGAGCAATTCAAACCGGTGGTGGCGATCTACTCTACCTTCCTGCAGCGCGCTTACGATCAGCTTATCCACGATGTGGCCCTGCAAAACCTGCCGGTGCTGTTCGCGATTGACCGTGCCGGTATCGTCGGTCCTGATGGTCCCACCCACGCCGGGACCTTTGATTTAAGTTATCTGCGCTGCATACCAAACATGCTGATCATGGCGCCGGCTGATGAAAACGAGTGTCGGCAAATGCTGACTACTGGTTTTCAGCACGATGGTCCAGCGGCGGTGCGTTACCCACGCGGGCAAGGTCCGGGCGCCACGGTGACAGCGGATTTGTCCACGTTGCCCATCGGCAAGGCCGAAATACGTCGACGTGGGGAGCATGTAGCGATCCTGGCCTTTGGCTGCATGACCGCAGAAGCCGAAAAAGCCGGTGATGCATTGAATGCCACCGTCATCAACATGCGATTTGTCAAACCCCTGGATGAAGACCTGATCCAGGACCTGGCCCGTCACCATGATCTGCTTGTCACCATAGAGGACAATGCAGTCCTTGGCGGTGCCGGCAGTGCTGTAAACGAATTCCTGGCCCGGGCTAACCCGCTGACCCCCATCATCAACCTGGGCCTACCGGATGTATTCCTACCCCATGGCGAACGTGATGCCATCCTGACTGACGTTGGCCTCTCGGCAGATGGTATAATCCGACATGTGGAAGCCTTCATGAAGCACCTCCCGCAAACCAAGCATGCCACACACGCATAAAATCCGAGTATAATAGTAGGAAAATATGTCAGGCCGTTTTAAGATGAAAATCGTGACGGATTTTGCCGCCGCGCATTTGCTTCGGGGTTACTCCGGGCCATGTAGCCGGCTGCACGGTCACAACTGGAAGGTCGAGGTTGAGGTCGTTGCGACCCGGCTGGATCAGATTGGAATGGGTATGGATTTCAAAGATATAAAAACTGCAACCAAAGCCGTGATCGATCAGATGGATCACCGCCACCTCAATGAGTTGCCGCCATTCGACGAGATCAACCCGACCGCGGAAAACATCGCGGCCCATATTTACCAACAACTAGTCGAGAATTTGAATGATGAACGTGTCAGCGTTCACGCCGTCACCATATGGGAAACCGATCGTGCCTGCGTGAGCTACACCGAGGAAGTATAGAATGAGCAACCATTGTGTAAGTGAAGCAATCATCGAAGACGTACAAAGTCGCAGCGATACCCGTAACATTCCCATCAACAAGGTGGGCATCAAGGACATTCGGCATCCAGTGCGCGTTCGTGATCGTTCCATGGGCGAACAACATACCGTTGCAAGCTTCAACATGTACGTAAACCTGCCACACAATTTCAAGGGCACGCACATGTCACGCTTTGTGGAGATCCTGCACCAGCATGAGCGGGAAATCTCCGTGAAATCATTCAAGGAAATGCTGGCCGAGATGACCCAGCGGCTTGAGGCACAATCTGGTCATATCGAAATGCGTTTCCCCTACTTCGTTTCAAAAAAAGCACCGGTCTCCGGTGTGGAAAGCCTGATGGACTACGATGTCACCTTCATTGGTGAGATTCACAACGGCACACCGGAGCTGATGGTCAAGGTCATTGTACCGGTAACCAGTCTGTGCCCCTGCTCCAAAAAAATCTCCGACTACGGTGCCCATAACCAACGCTCCCACGTTACAGTCACGGCCCGCATTGATGAGTTTGTCTGGATTGAAGAGCTCATCGATATCGTGGAGCAAGAAGCCTCCTGTGAACTCTATGGTTTGTTAAAACGACCGGACGAAAAGATGGTGACGGAGCGTGCCTATGACAATCCGAAATTTGTTGAGGACATGGTGCGTGATGTTGCAGCGAGACTGAATCAGGAAGACCGGGTCAGCTATTATATTGTGGAATCCGAAAACTTCGAATCTATCCACAATCACTCGGCTTATGCCCTGATCGAAAAGAACAAGCAATAAGTCAGCAAGCCATTTCCGAGATTCTCATCACACCCACAGATAGCCGGTGTGATGAGAAGCCAGCTCGTTAAAACTATCTTTTACGGAATACGTATTTCGTAATACGGCCCCTTGGGCTTACGCATATCTATCCGCACACGTTGCTTGCTCCAGCCGTGCACCTTGTCATGGGCTTCGACATAAAGAATCTCGGTACCCTTGGGGATTAATACATCTGCCAGACTGCGGGTAAATGGCTGTTCGCCGACGTGCGGATGCCAGAGTTTGCGATTACCCAAGACATGGCCTTTCTGATCTACAATCCGCCAGTCATCGGCATAATGCTCCCAACCAGTATCAGCATGTTTTAAGGTAACATGAAATGTCCAGCGGTTAGCGCTGGGTTCGAGCATGACGTTAACGATCTCGACCTGGTTTGCCCAAGCAACCTGCATCACCAATGCACTCAGCAGCAGGATTAATCCAAAACGCTTTTTCATGATTGTTCCTCTCCGCTTTATGTGAAAAGTCTCAGAAATCCTTGCAAGACCAGCATCGCATAGATGCCTGCAATCACGTCGTCAAGCATAACACCCAGACCTCCCTTGATCCGGGTATCGATCACAGATGCCGGCCAGGGTTTGAAGATATCGAAGATTCGGAAAAGACAAAATCCCAGGATGACAGTCGAAATTGAAACAGGCGCAAACAGCATAGTAATAAAGTAGCCAGCAAACTCATCCCAGACGATTCCCGCATGATCATGCACACCAAGCGCCTTACTGGTACGGCCACAAAGATAAACACCTGCTACGACGCTGGTCAGGGTTACCAGCAAATAAACAACAGGGCCTAGCGTACTTAACAATAAATACACAGGGATTGCCGCCAGCGTGCCCACCGTCCCCGGTGCATACGGTGACAAGCCACTACCAAACCCAAAACTCAACAGGTGACCCGGATCACGCAATAACCGTTTTGGAATAGGAGTGCTCACGTACCACCAAAGTGTTCATAACCGCGAATGACGACAGGCATCTGTTGCATGTTTTCCTGACAGTAAAGCCCGGGGTCGCGAATGATTTTACCAATGCGTGTGATTGGACACTTTAGTTCCTGGCTGATCGCCATAATATGATTATGTTGTGTTGCAGGTGCAGTAAAACAGAGTTCGTAATCGTCACCGCCATACAACTGCCAGTCCTGTATTTGCGAGTCCTCAGCCAGCAAGCTATCCATTGCACTGGAACGCGGCAAACTTGCCAGTTCAATTTCAGCGCCTACCCCACTGGCCTCCAGGATATGACCGAGGTCAGCGGCCAGACCATCAGAGATATCGATGCATGCTGTAGCAATGCCACGAAGTGCCAGACCAATACGGATACGCGGCATCGGCTGATTCAATCGATGTAATAAACGTTCCCCAGTTTTGGCATCGGCACTTAATTCACTCTGACATATCTGTAAGGCAACAGCAGCGTCACCCAGTGTGCCGGTAACGTAAATATTGTCATCCACGCGTGCGCCGCGACGTTGCAGGCTCTGTCCGGTAGGGACGGTCCCGGCGATTTGAATCGTGATACTCAGTGGTCCACGTGTGGTGTCACCACCCACCAGACTCAGATGATAATGTGCTGCCAGTGAGGACAGGCCCGCAGTAAACGCCTCAAGCCACTCATGATTCGCTTCAGGCAGACTCATCGCCAGTGTAAACCATTTGGGTTCACCGCCCATGGCGGCGATATCACTCAGGTTAACCGCCAGGGCCTTGTAACCGATGTCGAAGGCGCTGGTTTGTTGCGGGAAATGTATACCGATATTAAGCGTATCAACAGAAATCAATAGTTGTTCCGTGCTACTGGTATTGATCACCGCAGCATCATCACCAACCCCCACAGGGATCAGATCAGTATTGATTTGTTGCTGTGTAAAAAATTCCTTAATGATGTCGAATTCGGAGAGCGGCATATCAGCCTTTAGGTTTTCGTTGCGTTTTGATTTCTGCGGGGCGTGTAGTAATTGCCAGCTTGTCGAGAATTCCATTCACAAACTTATGCCCTGCTTCCGCACCAAAAGTTTTGGCCAGTTCCACGGCCTCATTTATCACGACGCGATAAGGAATATCCAGCCGATAGATTAACTCATACGTGGCCAGACGCAAGATGGCAAGTTCAACTGGATCCACCTCTTTGAGCGGTCGTGAGAGGTGTGGGGATATCGCCTGATCCAGATCCTGAAGATGGCCAGGCACTTCTAACAATAGAGTCTGGAAATACTCGGCATCCACATTCTTGAGATCATGTTGCAGCCGATAGTTGTTGAGGATTTCCCGTGGGACGTTATCCGACATCTGCCATTCATACAGACCTTGCATAGCCAGGCGCCGCGCACGAGATCGTGCTTTACTCATTACCATCCACCTTTTAAAGAACATTTATTGGCGAACGACTGCCTTCGCCAGAATCGAGCCTGATTATTTGAATTCGCGCAGTAAATTTACCATTTCAATTACTGAAAGTGTCGCTTCCACACCTTTATTGCCGGCCTTGGTACCTGCACGCTCAATGGCCTGCTCGATAGTATCCACCGTTAATACGCCAAACGCGACGGGAATGTGTTTCTTCATCATGACATGCGACAGACCTTTTACGCACTCGCCCGCAACATAATCAAAGTGAGGTGTACCACCGCGAATAACGGCACCGAGCGCAATGATTGCATCGTATTTTCCGGATTCTGCCATCGCCTGCACTGCCAGTGGTAATTCAAATGCCCCGGGGCAGCGAACGATTTCGATATCCGCGTCTGCAGCGCCATGACGTTTGAGGGTATCAATAGCGCCATCCAGCAATTTATCAGTGATAAAATCGTTAAACCGAGAAACAACGATGCCGAATTTGCTGTTACGGCAGATTAAATCGCCTTCGTATATTTTTGGATTACTCATAACAAAACCTTTCTGAATTTACTGTACATATTCCACAACTTCCAGATCAAAACCCGACAGTGCATGCATTTTCTTAGGTGCGCTTAATACTCGCATCTTGCGTACTCCCAGATCCGTGAGAATCTGGGCACCGATACCAAACGTTCGCAGATCCTGACCACGATCCTGCCGAGGCAGATCTTCACCAGCGTCTTCTGCTGCATAATTTTTCAGATGCTGAAGCAACTGTTCACTGTCTTCCGGCAAACGCAGAATCACCACTACCCCGCTCCCTTCCTGGTCGATCCGGCGCATGGCATCTTCCAATGGCCAGCCGCAATCACCACGTAAACTGCCAAAACTATCGCACAGACCATTTTCAACGTGCACCCTCACCAATAGTGCATCAGAACGTCGCAGGTCCCCCTTGACCAGGGCAAAATGTACGCGACCATCATTCACATTGCGATAAGTATGTAAACGGAAATGCCCATGACGTGTCGGCATATCACACTCCGTTACCCGCTCGATAGACTTCTCATAATGCATACGGTAGTGAATAAGATCGGCCACGGTACCGATCTTGATATTGTGTTTCTGGGCAAAAACTTCCAGATCGGGTCGACGTGCCATGGTGCCATCTTCGTTGAGGATTTCCACGATGACTGCAGCTGGTTCACATCCAGCCATACGTGCCAGATCACATCCAGCCTCCGTATGTCCTGCGCGGGTTAGTACTCCGCCAGGTTGCGCCATCAGGGGAAAGATATGACCGGGTTGTACCAGATCCGATGGCTTGGCGTCTTTGGCCACTGCTTTTTGTATTGTCACGGCACGATCAGCAGCAGAGATACCGGTAGTCACGCCTTCTGCGGCTTCGATGGAAACCGTAAAGTTGGTACTATGCCGATCATTGGTGGAGCTTACCATTAACGGAAGTCGTAACCGCTCACAACGTTCCTTGATCATGGTCAGGCAGATCAGACCCCGCCCATACATGGCCATGAAATTCACGGCCTCCGGCGTCACTTGTTCCGCCGCCATGATCAAATCGCCCTCGTTCTCACGATCTTCATCGTCCATCAGGATCACCATCTTGCCCAGTCGGATATCCTCGATGAGTTCTTCCACAGTGTTTAAACGCATTGTTAGCACAGCTCTTCCATCTATTAGTGTATGTATACGTGAACCTGTCTCAAAACGTTGCGAGCGCAGGTGAGACAAGGCAAAAATGAACGAGAAAGCGCAGTTTACACGAAGTCAATGAGCAATTTGAGTTCATTTTTCATAGTACCCCACAATACGAATATGTATCAGAGGGTAAACGCCGTCTCGCCAAGTGCAGTAGGTCTGAGACCAGTTCACTTAAGAAACCCATGTTCCGTGAGTAACTCCCTGGTTACCCCTTGCGCAGTGGGATCTGCCGCCTGATCGCCGAGTAATAGCCGTTCGAGATAACGGGCAATCAGGTCCACCTCCAGGTTCACCTGGGTACCTGGCTGGTAACCGTCCATGATGGTTTCTTGCAGGGTATGGGGCACGATATTCAATTCGAACACGGCACCACTGACAGCATTCACGGTCAGGCTGGTACCATCGACACAAATCGAACCCTTGTGGGCGACGTAGCGCGCCAGGGCATCCGGGCAACGTATGGAAAACTGGACAGAGCGTGCTGCCGGTTTGCGTGATACGACTTCCCCAATCCCATCAACGTGCCCGCTGACGAGATGTCCGCCCAGTCGCGTTGTTGGCATCAGTGCTTTTTCCAGATTGACCTGCTGCCTCACCTGGATATTGGCCAGGGTGGTCTTTTCCAGGGTTTCCTGTGAGACATCGGCCCAAAAGCCATCGCCCGGCAGTTCCACTGCGGTCAGGCAAACACCATTGACCGCAATACTGTCTCCCAGTTGCACATCACTGAGGTCCAGCTTGCCGGTTGAAATGCGCAGACGGGCATCGCCGCCGCGTGGCTCGATGGCACTGATACTGCCGATTGCCTGTATGATGCCAGTAAACATAATCTCATACCTTATATATAGGTGTTGCGGTAATACGCAGGTCCCTGCCGACCTGGCGCACGTCCTGAATATCGAGTTCAATCCGATCAGCCATGTGCTGAAGCTGTGGCAAGCGGTACAGGCCCCGGGCAATATCACCCATCAACAACGGGGCCATATAGATGACGATCTCATCGATAAGCCCGGCCTCCAGCATAGCTCCACTGAGGGTTGCGCCAGTCTCCAGCAATATTTCATTGATGTTGCGTTCTGCCAATTTTTCCAGGACGACATGCAGATCAACAGCCTGTCCCACGTTCCCGATCTGTACGACTTCAGCACCCGCTTCGTGCAAACTCATGTGCAGATCCTGATCCGGATTGACAGTCATAATCACCGTATCTCCCGGTTCCTTGAGTAGCCGTGCATCAAGCGGTGTACTCAGATTCGTATCGATAATCACTCGCAAGGGTTGACGTTCGGTATTAGGTAATCTTACGGTCAACGCCGGGTTATCAGCCAACACAGTACCCACACCGGTCATGATTGCTGAACTGCGTGCACGTAATCGTTGTACATCCTCGCGCGCAGCCTCGCCGGTAATCCATTTACTCTCGCCATCCGCCATGGCCGTGCGACCATCCAGGCTCATTGCCAGTTTATTGCGGACATATGGCCGTCGAGTCTGCATGCGTTGAATGAAACCAGGATTGAGCGCCTTGGCCTGTGGCTCCATCAAACCCACCTCGACCTGGATACCTGCCCCCTGCAACTGGCGCATCCCGTTGCCGGCGACCCGAGGATTCGGATCCTGCATTGCCACCACTACCCGTGCCACCTGCGCCGCAATCAAGGCGTCACTACAGGGTGGTGTTTTACCGTGATGGCAACACGGTTCGAGACTCACATACACCGTCGCACCTTGCGCCTGTTCGCCTGCCTGCTGCAACGCATGAACCTCTGCATGTGCCTCACCTGCGCGAACATGCCAGCCCTCGCCTATTACCTGACCGTTCTTGACAATGACACAGCCAACTCTCGGGTTAGGATCCGTGGTATACAAACCTCGTGCAGCCAGTTGAATGGCTCTAGCCATGTACTGATGATCAGGTACTGAGAAACTCATGGCGAGAACTATTTCGGATTCTTCTCGTCGTCAGGCAATAATGAATGCTGGCGTTTTTTCAGCTCGGGCGATGGTGCACTTTTGAGCCGCTCAATCTCTTCTTCAAACGCACTTACATCCTGAAAACTGCGATACACAGAGGCGAACCGGACGAAGGCCACCTGATCCAGGTCTCGCAACTCTTCCATCACCAGATTTCCAATTTCCGTTGAAGAAAAATCGCGCTCACCCATAGCACGCATGCGTTTCATGATGCGATTGACCGCATTATCGATCTGTTCTGTCGCGACCGGACGCTTTTCCAGTGCACGAACAAAACCGGATCGTAATTTCTCTTCATTAAAGGGTTCACGCCGGCCATCGGATTTAATCACCCGCGGCATCACCAGTTCGGCGGTTTCAAATGTGGTGAAGCGTTCATTACAACTTAAACACTCACGCCGACGCCGGACCATGGCACCCTCACCGGCCAGGCGAGAATCGATTACCTTGGTGTCATGCGCACCACAAAACGGACAATGCATGGTTCATATACCGGGCAATTTTTTATATGCAGGATTAATCCGTATACACTGGCAGGCGCTTGCAAATGGCCAGCACTTTTTGCCTGACTGATTCAATCGTCGCAGGATCATTGATGTTATCCAACACATCACATATCCAGTTCGCCAATTCACGGGCATCGTCTTCATTAAATCCGCGAGTGGTCATTGCTGGTGTACCGATACGAATACCGCTGGTCACAAACGGCGACTGGGGATCATTCGGTACTGCGTTTTTGTTGACCGTGATGTTGGCACTACCCAGCGCGGCATCGGCTTCCTTACCGGTAATACCCTTGTCGATCAAATCGACCAGGAACAAGTGATTGTCGGTACCTCCTGAGACGATCTTATATCCACGTTCGATCATGGTATTGGCCATGGTCCGGGCATTTTTGATCACCTGTTGTTGATAGGTCTTGAATTCCGGTTGCAGGGCCTCTTTAAATGCCACTGCCTTGGCCGCGATCACGTGCATTAGCGGTCCACCCTGAGTGCCCGGGAAAACCAGTGAATTCAGTTTCTTCTCGATATCCGGATTAGACTTGGCCATGATCACACCACCACGGGGACCACGCAAGGTCTTGTGCGTCGTGGAGGTGGTAACGTCAGCAATGTTAACCGGGTTAGGATACAGACCGGCTGAAATTAAACCTGCAACATGCGCGATATCTACAAACAGGTAAGCACCAACGCTGTCAGCAATATCGCGAAAGCGTTGCCAATCCATCACCCGAGAATACGCAGAAAAACCCGCAACGATCATTTTAGGTTTGTGCTCCTTGGCCAGGGCTTCAACCTGATCGTAGTCCACCTCACCCGTCGACTTATTCAGGCCATATTGCACCGCGTTATAAAACTTGCCGGAGAAATTAACCTTGGCACCGTGAGTCAGGTGACCGCCATCTGCCAGACTCATACCCAGAATGGTGTCACCTGGATTGCAGAGCGCAAAATAGACTGCAGCATTGGCCTGGGAGCCTGAATGCGGCTGTACATTGGCGTACGCCGCACCGAACAACTCTTTAAGCCGGGCAATAGCCAGGTCTTCGACAACATCCACATATTCACAACCACCGTAATATCGCTTGCCGGGGTAGCCTTCGGCGTACTTGTTGGTCAGTACCGAGCCCTGGGCGGCCATGACCCGCGGGCTGGCATAGTTCTCGGAAGCGATGAGCTCGATGTGCTCCTCCTGACGCGTGCTTTCCTGCTGGATGGCCTGCCACACCTCATCGTCAAATCCGGCGATTGTCATTTTTTTACTGAACATGGATGCCTCTGTAAATCTATATGAATCAAACGGTTATGTTCTCTGCTGGAGTCCGGGTTGCCACTGGCTCCGGAGCCGCCTAGCTTACCCGATCCGGCACAAAAATGCATTGTGAAAGAATGACTTAGACTACTTCCGGACTCGACCACAAAATCTCGAATATCTGTGATAGTGCCTCATTGTTCAAGACGGATGACGACATTCGGCTACCTGTCTCCCTATCGATTCAAAGCAGACTAAATTCAGGAAATGATCTATTTGAAACTTTAGCTGAAGGTGTATATCTGATCGTGAAATAAAAAAGCAGGTATCAGCTGAGCTGCAGACCTTTTGTCATCAATACACCGTTCTCAGCGATATCCAATAACAGACTATTTCATTTGATAAAAATATTTTTGGATTAGCAAAGTATGTTGGCACTCTCGAGTTCCATCAAGCGTGACAGATTCTGAACAAAACATGTTGCAATTAGAACATTCAAAAGTTCTAACATTATTTCTATTGTCATTATTAGCACAAATAAAACCCTTATTATGGCAATCTATAAAGGCATAAAAAATCGAACAAGTTAGCTATGCGAAGTTTTATTTACCCGTGAGTTCATTGCGTATAAGCTGCCCGTGGACTTTTACCCAACAACCACAAAATCAAGGGGAGCAGTATGAATTGGACAATTTACTTTGCCCTCGGTAGTGCGCTACTTGCACTTATCTATGGAGCAGTCAGCATCACGCAAGTCATGAAGTTGCCACGCGGTAACGAAGCAATGCAAGAAATCTCGGACGCCGTCCAAACCGGAGCCAGTGCTTATCTGCGTCGCCAGTACACCACCATCGCAATGGTCGGCGTGGTGCTGCTGATCGTGATTGCAATTTTTCTTGATCGTTACACCGCTATTGGCTTTCTGATTGGTTCAGTGCTCTCTGGCCTTGCCGGCTTTATTGGCATGAACGTTTCGGTCCGCACCAATGCGCGTACAGCTGAAGCGGCGCGCACGGGCCTCAACCCGGCACTCAAGGTGGCATTCAAAGGCGGAGCAATTACCGGTCTATTAGTGGTTGGCCTGGGTCTATTAGGTGTAACTGGCTATTACAAAGTACTGCAAGTACTTGGTGTACCCAATCCCCTGCACGCCATGGTCGGCCTCGCATTCGGCAGTTCCCTGATTTCTATCTTTGCCCGTCTTGGCGGTGGCATCTTTACCAAAGGTGCTGACGTCGGTGCTGACATTGTAGGTAAAGTAGAAGCCGGTATCCCTGAAGACGATCCACGCAACCCGGCGGTGATTGCTGATAACGTCGGTGACAACGTGGGTGACTGTGCCGGCATGGCAGCAGACCTGTTCGAAACCTATGCAGTAACCATCGTCGCCACCATGTTTCTTGGTGGTCTGGCGTTGAAGCAGTTGGGCGACACCGCCATTTATTATCCGCTGGCCTTGGGTGGCGCATCCATTATTGCCTCCATCATCGGTACCTTCTTCGTTTCCATCAAGGAAGGCGGCAAGATCATGAACGCGCTCTACCGTGGCGCAATCGTCTCCGCAGGACTCGCAGCTGTTGCCTTTTACGTCATCACAGATACCATGATGGCCCATAACGGTATTTACACGACCATGCAGTTATTTGGTTCCGCTCTGGTTGGTTTAGTGTTGACGGTAGCGATGGTAGTCATCACAGAATACTACACTGCAACCGAGTACTCGCCGGTAAGGCATATTGCACAGGCTTCGACGACCGGAGATGGCACGAATGTAATTGCCGGCCTGGGTGTCTCAATGAAGTCTACCGCTCTGCCGGTACTCGCTGTATGCGCTTCTATCGGTATCTCATATTACCTGGCAGGTCTTTATGGCATCGCCATCGCCGCTACCGCCATGCTGTCAATGACCGGTATCATCGTCGCCCTGGATGCCTATGGCCCGATTACCGATAATGCCGGTGGTATCGCTGAGATGGCCAATCTACCTGACGATGTACGCAAAACAACGGATGCCCTGGATGCCGTTGGCAATACAACAAAAGCGGTAACCAAGGGTTATGCAATTGGTTCAGCCGGTCTCGCTACCCTGGTGTTGTTTGCCGATTACACCAAAGCATTATCCGAGCATACCGGTGATCATGTACTGCACTTCGACCTTTCCAACCATATGATCATTATCGGTCTGTTCATCGGTGGTCTGGTGCCCTATCTATTCGGTGCCCTGGCGATGGAAGCTGTCGGGCGTGCCGCAGGTGGCATCGTGAACGAGGTGCGTCGTCAGTTCCGTGAGATGCCTGGCATCATGAATCATACACAAAAGCCAGACTACTCCAAAGCCGTGGACATGCTAACACGTGCTGCGATTAAAGAGATGATCGTCCCATCATTATTACCGGTAGCAGTCCCCATCCTTGTAGGCTGGCTCCTGGGTAAAGAAGCCCTTGGCGGCGTTCTCATTGGTACCATTGTTACCGGTCTCTTCGTAGCCATCTCCATGACCACCGGTGGCGGCGCGTGGGACAACGCCAAAAAATATATCGAGGACGGCAACCACGGCGGCAAAGGTTCGGACGCTCACAAGGCAGCGGTCACCGGCGATACCGTCGGCGACCCATACAAGGACACTGCAGGTCCCGCCATCAACCCGCTGATCAAGATCATGAACATCGTGGCCTTGCTGATCATCCCCTTATTGGCGATGACTTAAAGGGAAACTGGCTGAAACAAAAAAGGGCCGCAATTGCGGCCCTTTTTTATTACTTACGTATAATGGACTAGAATTTTTTTCCGTATCCGACTTCAATATAATTCTGTTCCATCTCCAGTTTCATTGTCCCGCCACCAAATCCATTCGGTGGTGGAGCAGATAAGTTTGGAGCAAACGGACCTGAAACACTATGGTTAAAGCTGTGAACAAAATTGAAACTCAGCTCACTGGCTTTATCCAGATTGTATGTTCCACCAAATGTTAAATGATCTGTGATAACACCCGGAGCGAGGAAGTTGACACTGACCTCGCTGGATTTAATCGGATTGTCTCCGTGGTTCCAGCCTGCCCGCCAGGTCATTTTACTGCTTGCCGCATATTCAAAACCAAGCTTGAACACATTGATGCTATCCCAACCAAAACCCGGACCATCGCTTGACCCTAGCAATTTAGCACCAATCGTGGAGGAAGAATTTCCAATAGCAGTTACACCTTTATAATCGATATTGAGATAATCGAATGCAACGGTTAATTGCGGATTTACTTTCCATGCAACGCCGGCTGAAAGAGTTCCCGCAATATCCAACTCGCCTTGATCAGAAAACAAGCCTTTATATTTGTCAAATTTTGACATCGTAATTTTAGGTTGATATGCAGCACCAATCGTTACATCATTTGATACTTTGGCTCGTATACCTATTTTGACGCCAAACCCCGACGAATTGTCTGTTCCGTTGTCTGACAGCGCGCTCGGATCAGCCGACAAATTAAAATCTCCAAATGCTGTTAATCCTTTGGCCTCAAAACGCTGATATGCATAAATGGCAGAGATGCCAAGAGTGACATTTGGGGAGACTTTTCGTCCATAGGTACCAGATATGAACAGTTGTTCTAGATTAATACCTGTGGAACCTGTATATCCAAAAGCAGAAGCGAAATTTTTTGGGTAGTCAGTATTCATTCCACCATTTGCAGAAATGGTAAATGCCCAGGCAGATTTAGCATCGATTGGAGACGCCATACCAAAATATGGTATCAAGAAGTAATTGCTATCACTTTCCTGGTTGGCATCTAAACCAGCAACGTTACCTGACAAATCATAGCTACGCGGCTTGGGGCTGAATACGCCTAGCGCCACATCAAGCCTGTCACCTACATCCACTACTGCAGCTGGATTGATTACAATTGCAGCTGTTTCTTCCGCCATCGCGACACCTGCTCCGCCCATACCGCGGTTTTTTACACCAGTCCCTTCCGGGTTCATACCATTGGTGGCATAGGCGCTAAACGGTAATGCACCCAGGCCGGCTAACACGGCAATTTTAATCAATTTGGATTTATTCATATTTTGATTCCTCCACTCTAGAAATCCGTCTACGTTGTTATCACCTGCAAAAAATAAAAACCTTACTCCATGGTTGCCCGCATGATTCATGACAGTCAAATTATTGTCAAGTTAAAATGTACGCTGGTAATGATTTAACAATTAACGCTGAAAGTATTTTACTTACAACTGGTGTACTTTGGGATCTGGTTGTTATGTTGTTATTGATACCTGAGAAAACAAAATCACAATTTTTTTTATGCGCCTCTGATTGGTGCATAAAAAAAGGGCCGCAACCGCGGCCCTCTTTTTGTTACGCATTACGAAACATTAGAACTTCCAGCTGTAGCTGGCTTCCAATTGATACTCGTACATCTTCAGCTCGATTGTTTGTGATGGCCACAGTGGATTTGTACCAGAAACACTCTTGCTTGGCATGTACGCCGCGGCGAAGTTCCACTCACTGGTCGGACTCAATTTCTGGGTGAAGCCGAAGGTAATATGGTCTTCGATCACACCCGGTGCCAGGATATTGAATAACACCTCAGAGTTCGGAATCGGCTGGCTGCCATGGCTGTAACCCACACGCCAGGTCCAATTGGAACTGGTGGACCACTCGTAACCGATTTTATAAACCGTCATGTCTTCCCAGCCAAAGCCAGGACCATTGCTATCACCAAGTTGGCCTGGAGAGGCTATCGGATTGGCAATTGAAGCTACATCGCTGTAATAGATCTGTTGGACATCAAAGGCCAGGGTTGAAGACGGGGTGGTCTTATAAGCCAAACCAATCGTGGCGGTTGCCGGGATATCAAAACTGCCCTGTTCTGCGAACAAGCCTTTGTACTTGTCGAACTTGCCCATGGAAGTCTTGGACTGATATGAGGCACCCAACGTTAAGCCAGGAGAGACTTCACCTTGCCAACCAATTTTTACACCGAAACCAGTAGAGCTGTCGGTTCCGTTGTCTGACAAATTACTTGGAGATGCTGAAAAATTTAAGCTATTGAAAGATAGCAATCCCTTCGCCTCGAATTGCTGATATGCAGCGATCAGGCTGATGCCCCAAGAGGAACTGGCATTAATTTTCCGTGAATAACTAGCGTTGACGAACAGCTGCATGAGGTTAACACCTGTTGCACCGGCACAGAAAGTACCAGTCGCAGGACCGCCGCAGGTAGAAGAACTGTCGAAAGCAGGATAATCCGTATTCATACCGCCGTTACCATATATGGCAACTCCCGCCGAGCTATTAGCATCTAGCATCCAGTTCACACCAAAGTGGGGAATCAGAAAATAGTTGCTATCACTCTCAACAGTTCCCGGTGTCAATGGAAATGTGTATGGACCACCATTGAGACTTGAGGCAGTGTACTGACGGTGCGGACTAAAAATTGCTGCACCGGCATCCATGGCCTGACCCACCCAAACCATGCCGGCTGGATTGGTTGCGGACGCCATGGCATCTTCTGGTAGCGCCACACCGGCACCGGCCAAACCGCTGCTCTTGGTGCTGTAGGCATGCGAAAAATAACCGTTGGTAGCAAAACTGGTTGCAGGAACTGCAAGTGCGGCAAGTACTGCCGTACTCGCCAGACGGCGAACGGACTTCTTCATGTTCTTTCTCCCGAGTGGTTGGTATTTTAAAACATTGCACTTAATTTCAATATTTTTGCAACGCATGTTGTATAAATACAACATTATTGTTGTGCATTAAGCACTAATTAACCCATGAGACACCCCAAAGATCAAGCAAAATTTTTCACTAGATTTGATGCGCCATGTACCTGATTTTTTTGAAGTCATAGCAACTATATGGAAGCGTCGCTTATCCTAACGCATTGGATTTTTGTTACATCCATACCACATGCATGTAATCAGAACTTGTGCTGAGACGATTTAGTCCTTCCAAAACGACAAAACCTCCCGAGCGGGAGGTTTTGCAGTATTACGCTTTACTGAAGGAGTGTTAGATAAACAGCGTGATATCTGACTCCCCAGCAAATTCAAAGAAAGTCGCTGCCCCACCGTATTCCAGACCGTCGATGAAATCCTTGTGGTTCAGGTCGAACAGATCGACCGTCATTTGACAGGCTATCATTTTCACTTCAGCCTCAATACACAGTTCACGCAGGTCTTCTATGCTGGCAACACCCTTTGATTTGATTTTGCTCTTCATCATCATGGTCATGATGCTTTGCATACCAGGAATTGCCGTTCCCAGGACGGGGAACCACTTGTCCATACCCATTGGCATGGGCATACCGGGATTTCCGAGTGGGCTGACTTGCAGTGCCAGTTTCTTCTTCAGCAACTGTAAACCATAAAATGTGAAAAAGATCTGAACCTGATAACCCAGCGCAGCTGCTGTCGAGGCAAGGATAAACGGTGGATATGCCCAGTCCAGACTACCTTTTGTTGCGATAATGGCGAGCTTCTTTTCTGACATAATTACCTCCAAGTCGAAACCACTTCCATGTGTATCTTATGAAATGTGGAAACCAAAAAAGACCTGAATATCAGGCCTTCTTGATGAGAAATGTAAATTTACCGCCTTCTTCTTTTGATTCTACCAGCGTATTGCCGGTTTGCTTGGCGAAGGCTTCAAAGTCTTTTACCGAACCCGGATCGGTAGCGATAATGTGCAGAACCTGCCCGCTTCCCATGCCACCCAGCGCTTTCTTAGCACGCAGAATAGGCAGTGGACAGTTCAAACCACTGGCATCCAGTTCTTGATCAAAATTGGCCATCTTGATAACTCCTTTCCGATAATGATAATGATATTTAGTTTAATAATTTGGTTACTATAACTTTCAATTCGCTGCGGATGAAAGTGGTGAGTTGGAAACCAAGGCACTTCTTTCCAGCATCACCCATACATTTGGTTATGCATGGGATATAACACATTAATAATCAGATATATTACCATATATTGAAACAATCGCCTGATCCATTGTCTAACCCGCCATGGATGCTTACCTATATGAAAACTCCTGTGTATTCAGTTAGATAGCTGCCCTTATATTGTAAGTTGCCATTCAGAAATGACGTCTATAATGCCCAGATGACAAAATACCGACTCTTCCTTTTCATCCTAATTCTTTGCCTGGCTTGTACCACTTCCCTTCGCGCAAAAGAACTGGCGTTACCGGATATCGGGGACAGTGGTGCAGCGCTTATGACACCGGCACAGGAAAGACGGGTTGGTGAGGCAGTTATGCATAATCTTCGCCGGGCGGGCATGATTGTCGATGACCCGATACTGACAGCCTATCTCAACCAATTAGGCTATCGCCTGCTTGCACAGCGAGATAATCCCGATCAGACGACCTTCACCTTTTTCCTCGTCAATGATAAAAGCATTAACGCCTTTGCGTTACCTGGCGGCTTTATCGGGGTAAATTATGGATTGGTTATGGCAAGTGATTCTGAAGATGAACTCGCCTCGGTTTTGGCGCATGAAATAGCACACGTGACCCAACGTCACTATGCACGTGCATATGATATGGGTAAGCACTCGGAACTGCCTGTTCTGGCAGCTATCATTGCAGCAATTGTCCTTGGATCACAGGGTAATGCAGATATTGGCCAGGCCGCTATTGCTACAGCTGCTGGTGCCAGCGCACAGCACCAAATTAACTTCACTCGACATAATGAAGAAGAAGCAGACCGTATTGGTATTCAGTTACTTGCCAAGGCAGGATTCGATCCGGAAATGATGGCCGAATTTTTTGAGAAGCTGGACAAACAGTCTCGCCTGTATGGCTCAAATGTTCCTGCATTCTTACTGGATCACCCGGTCAATAGTGAACGTATTACCGATGCACGCAATCGTGCACAACAATTACCCAGACCCAAACCGCATGATGAATTAATGTATCTCTTGATGCGTGATCGGATCATCGCACAGAGCGGTTCCGACAATCAGGCAGTCGAAAAAAGATTCCAAGAAGAGCTCAAACAGGCCCAGGGCGAACAAGAAATCGCATTACGCTACGGTTATGCATTGACTTTGATACGAATGGAGAAATATCAGCAAGCACTAAACGAGATCGATATCCTGTTAAAGCATGATCCACAACGCATTGTATTTTTATTAGCCAAAGCCGACATCAATTCAAGTGCCGGTCATATGCCTCAGGCAATTAAAACTTACGAACACGCCTTGCAGTTATATCCTGCAAATCCAGCATTAACTTACAATTATGCAAATGCATTAATACGGGAACACCAGTATAAAAAAGCCGAAAATGTGTTGACCAGTTTCCTCAAAACACCCACTGACAACCCTGATTTTTATAAATTACTTGCAAGAGCGACTACTAAAACCGGTAAGCCTGCTAATGCACATGAAGCATTAGCTGAATATTACTATCAGATAGGACAACTGCATCAGGCCATAGATCAAATCAATCTTGCATTGAAGATCAAGAATCTGGATTTCTATACGACCTCACGACTCGAAGCACAACTCGCTCGCATTAAAGAAGAAGTGCCAAAAGAAGATGCACCAAAACAGAACTTAAGTTACTTCGTAAATTAGCAAATACTAATTTTCCTCAATATTCATAACCACTTGCACCGAATACTGTTTCATGTATGCTTACGCGATTGCCGTATATTTATAGTGATATATATACTGCGAATAAAAATGGAAGTGCTTACAAATAGTTGTAAGTTTTCTTTTTAAAAAAACCTTTTGACGAGGAGGAGAGATCATGCGGAAACCCGCTAAGCTGATCCTTGCTGCCAGCGCTGTTGCAGTCATACTTGGTTCACTGACCATGGCACCTGTACGTAGCGCACATGCAGAGGATATGGTCGCACTTGGCAAGAAAATTGCCGAAAATCGTAAGAAAGGCAACTGTTTTACTTGCCACGATTACAAAGGCGCAAATTTACCCGGCAACATCGGCCCACCTCTCGTAGCGATGAAATCCCGGTTCCCGGATAAGCAAAAGTTGTACGATCAAATTTATGATGCAACCAAAGCTAACCCGCACACCATCATGCCTCCGTTCGGCAAATACGAAATCCTGACCAAAAAGGAAATCGAAGCCGTAACTGACTGGGTATACACCCTCTAATAAAAATCGATTTACGGGAGACAAAAATCATGAAACGTAGAACATTCCTGCAAAGCAGCCTGGCGGGGAGCGCCGTGGCCGTTGCAGTGGGCGCCGGCCTGCTCAACCCCAGCACCGTGCTGGCGGCCTGGCCCAAATCAGCCTTCGATGCCAAGAACGTGCAAGACGCCATGAAGG
>JBECKZ010000187.1:0-5309 GCA_040235555.1 Thiohalomonadales bacterium
CGCTTGTATAGCCTCAGCCCGCCATTACTGGAAACCTTTGTCGGCAACGTCAGTTACTTCAATGGAGGCGGTACCGGTTTATCGCCGGAACTCACGGCCATGATCCGCTATCTCGTGTCCTGGCAATCCGGCTGCCGTTTCTGTGTGGACATGAACGAGAGCCTGCTGGTCAGCCTCGGTAAGGATCTGGATAGCGTGCGTGCTGCCCGCAACAATCCCGACCAGTCACCATTGTCAGACAAGGACAAGGCTCTGTTACGTCTGGCGCTTAAGGCCACCAACAACCCCGAGTTTGTCAGTAAGGACGATCTGGACCACGCTCGGCAACACGGATGGCAGGATCGTGACCTGTTCGATACCGTGGTTCAGGCCGCCAGCATGCGCGCATTCAACATCGTGTTGCGGACTTTCAAGATTGAACATCAGGGTGCGTTTGCCTAACCCGGCACTGCCTTGAGTTATCGCAAGGGCCGGTAACATGTGACCCAGACCCTACCGGCCCTTTGTTTTAC
Organism: Thiohalomonadales bacterium; assembly: GCA_040235555.1. Lineage (GTDB taxonomy): Bacteria > Pseudomonadota > Gammaproteobacteria > UBA6429 > Thiohalophilaceae > RI-92. Next base: position 513 of record JBECKZ010000187.1, read on the forward strand.
GCACCCTACCTCAGCGGAACCACAGGATAAAACCTGCCTCCAACGGGACCATAGCCTCGGCATGGTACGGCACAATGCGCGGGGTGTATGCCGAGGCCGGCAAGCCGTTTGTGACCGTACCGTGATAGATATAGGCATTGTTTGCCCCGGCCAGAGCGATTCCACGTTCGAGATTTTGACAAAAGGGTTCTGCGCCTGCCGTCCCTTCTGAATAGATCTGTACACTGACAGCCTCTGCGGGGATGTCGTCGAGATAAACCTGAACCTCAAAGTGACAACCGGACTCATCCTGATGTGACTGGACATTGCCGAAATGGATGCGATGCCAGTGTTGCACCAACACCTGATACCACTGTTGTATGGTTACTGCCTTATCCTCGGACCGGTGCTGATACGCTTCGGCCAGGGGGAGATAATACTTTTCAACGTAATCGCGCAACATACGATTACTGGAATACTGCAAAGTCAGAAGCGCCATACTCTCACGCATCAGATGGATCCATTCTCGCGGCAAACCACTCTGGTCGCGGCGATAAAAACACGGGATGACCTGACTCTCCAGAATGCCATACAGTTGTTCGGCCTCGTTTCTGTCCCAGGTGGTAATATCGGTATGTTCCTGTCCATCTCCCAGGGCCCAGCCCACTTCCGGTGTATAGGCCTCCGCCCACCAGCCATCGAGTTCGGAAAGATTCAACCCGCCATTTACCAGTACTTTCATGCCACTGGTACCGCTAGCCTCCCAGGGACGTCGCGGCGTATTAATCCACACATCCACACCTTGCGTCAGCTGCGCGGCCACCTCCAAATCATAATCTTCGATGAAGACCACACGTCCCTGCACTTCAGGACGATCTAAAAATATCTGCCACTGGTGCAACATCGCCTTGCCTTGTTCGTCCTGTGGATGCGCCTTGCCTGCAATCACCAGTTGCACCGGGCGATCACGGGCAGTCAGGATCCTGACCAGGCGTTCCGAATCTTGCAGTAACAAATTTGTACGTTTGTATTCCGCGAAGCGACGTGCAAAGCCCAGCGTCAATGCATCCGAATCCAGCCGCTCCTCACATTCCCGGATCCGTTCCGCTGCAGCACCTATGCCGCTGCGCTGGCGCACCTGGCGCTTGCGGATAAAGTCAATCAGTCGATTCCGCCCTTGTGTGCGCACATGCCAGATCTTCTCATCCGGTAGTTTGCGGAAATCAGTTTCCACTGTATCCAACGTGCCACGCCAGCGTGCCTGTCCACAGGCCTCGGTCCACAACGTGTCCGCTGCCTCCGAATCCCAGCTCGGTACATGTACTCCATTCGTGACATAGCCTACGGGCACCTGTTCATGTGGCCAACGTGGAAACAATGCCTGGAAAATCCGACGACTTACATCTCCGTGCAAGCGGCTGACTGCATTCACAGCACCGGCACCACGCACTGCCAAATAAGCCATATTGAATGGTTCTTTGCGATTGCCAGGATCAACCCGTCCAAAAGCCAGCAGTTGATCCATGTCGATGCCCAGTTCATGGACGTAATCTGCAAAATACAGCGACAACAAATCAGGCGCAAAACAATCAAACCCGGCCGCAACCGGAGTATGGGTAGTAAACAGGTTACCGGCGCGGGTGGCGCGCAAGGCGACATCAAAAGCCTGATTACTACGCTGCCGATACTGGTTTACCCGTTCCAGAATGGCAAAGGCCGCATGGCCTTCATTGAGATGGCACACCGCACACTCGATACCAAGTCTTTGCAACAAGCGCCAGCCACCAATCCCCAGGACCATTTCCTGTTGCAGGCGTTGTTCCGAACCGCCGCCATATAGTTCACTGGTAATGCCACGGTCTGCCGGGTTGTTCAAGGGATCATTACTATCGAGCAGAAATAATGATCGGCGACCTATCTGAGCAACCCAGCTACGCAGTTTCACGGTACGACCGGGAAATTCGATACTGATGCGGACCCATTCACCCGTATCATCACGCAAAGGTATGATGGGTAGCATGGTAGGATCATTAAACGGATAGTGCGCCAGTTGTTCGCCGTGCACATCCAGCGCCTGACGAAAATAGCCCTGCTGATAAAGCAAACCTATACCTACCGTCGGCACACCCAGATCACAGGCAGTCTTTAAATAATCACCAGCCAGTACACCTAAACCACCGGAATAGATTGGCAGCGATTCACTGAGTCCAAATTCCATACTGAAATAGGCAATCTGGCTGTTGAAGCTGTTGCCATAGGTTGAGGCAAACCACGTTTCAGTCTGAAAATGATCCTCGCGCGCGGCAATTTGCTCCTGCAGAGCCTGGAGAAATTCCTTGTCGGTACTCAATTGATTGAGACGATGACTGGAGACAGTTTCCAGGATCAACCAGGGATTCATTGTTGCATCCCATAGTTCAGGGTCGACGCTGCGCCACAGCTGATCGGCACCATGATGCCAGCTCCAGCGCATATCGAGTGCGAGTGTTGCCAGATCGGACAAGGATGCCGGGACTTCCCGTGGAAGATAATGTCTGTATGGCATATATCCCTCCTACCAAGAGATTTTTATCAGATCAGGCAAGTGATGGAAACAAACCCTTTAATCCATTAGCAATGAATTCCACTGCAATCGCTGCCAGGATCAGACCCATGATACGGGTAAAGATATTGACTCCGGTTGCGCTGATATGTTTTGAAATAAATGGCGACAGGCGCAGTACCACCCACAAGGTCACACTCAGTAAGCCAATTTCCATGGCAATGACAGCATAATGCCCGAATCCACTCCCGCGGTGAGCATCAATGATAACAGTACTGATCGCACCCGGACCTGCCAGTAACGGGATTGACAATGGTACAACCGCGACAGATTCCTTATCGTGTGACTCGTCCGCCTCTTCCTTGGTTTGGGTGATGGGACTGATTTTCGCATGCATCATGGAGATTGCCATCAACATGATCAGGATGCCGCTGCCTACGCGGAACGAGTGTACCGAGATCCCGAAGAACTCCAGGATGAATTCTCCGAAGAACAGCGATATTAATAGGATAAAACAGACCGTAATAGCCACCGTGTTGATGATCCGGTAGCGCAAGGTATCTTTCATGCCGGAAATCAGGTCTATGAAGATGGGCATCGCACCGATAGGATTCACAATCGCAACCAGGGATACGAGAATTTTGATGTAATCCGGCAGGTGTAACATGACTTTTCCTCAACTCATGCGATGCCGGAATAACCAGCCGGCGAAACTCAGTGACGTCAGAGAAATAAGCGCCATTGGCCAGTAAAACTGTAGCAAGATTTCATAAGAATCGCCTTCCAGAAAGGTGCCACGCAAGATAACCAGGAAGTAGCGCAAGGGATCAACATAAGTAATTAGCTGCACGAGATAAGGCATATTGGCAATTGGCGTGGCAAAACCGGATAAGATAACCGCCGGCACCATAAACAGAAAAGCCCCCATGAGACCCTGTTGCTGGGTCACCGCCAGGGAAGAAATCATCAGGCCGATCCCGACTGCTGACAGGATAAACAGAAACAGTCCAACATACAGTGCGCCGTAACTGCCGCGAAACGGAACGTCGAACCAGTTTATCGCCATGAACAGGATAAACGTTCCTTCAAATGTGCCAATTAACATCCCCGGTAGTGATTTGCCAATCAATAGTTCAAATGGCCGTAACGGCGTCACCAACAACTGATCAAACGTACCAGCTTCACGCTCGCGTGCAACGGATAGCGCCGTGACCACCATGGTAATCATCAGGGACAACAAACCAACAATGCCCGGGACAATAAACCAGCGCGATTCGCGATTGCTGTTAAACCAGGAAGTGACCTTTACCGTTGCCGGCGGCGGCGCCTGCCCGTGTCGCTCTGCCCAGTCGAGATTGAAATCTGTCAGAATCGTACGCAGGTATCCCTGAACCAGCAGGGCCGTGTTGGAATTGCGACCATCGATGATCACTTCGGCCTGGCCCGAACGTCCCTGATACAGATCGGCACTGAAGTTCGACGCGATATGCAAGACAACCAGGACATCCTGTTTATCGATCAGAGGCGCGATTTGTTTATCACTATGAATATAGGAATGCAGGTGGAAATGCGGAGAACCGATGATATGTCCCACCAGGTCCCGCGACGGGACACTGTTATCCTCGTTGTAAATCGCAATAGGAATATCATTTAGGTCAAAACTTGCCGCATAGCCAAAGATAAACAACTGCAGCATGGGTGGTACGATCAACAGTACACGACTGCGTTTATCCTTGAGAACGGCAAGCAGTTCCTTGATGGTCAGTGCAATGATGCGTTGTAATGATGCGCGCATATGATCAATCCAGCCGTTTACGGGTCTTACGCCGCGCCATCCCGAGGAAAAAGATCGTCATCGCCAGCAAGGCTGCACTGTTGCTGAGAACCACCGGCCAGATGTCCCCGGCCATAAACACCGTTTGCAGTATAGAGACAAAGTATCGAGCAGGGATCAAATGGGTAATCCACTGGATTACTTCCGGCATGGAACTGATCTGAAACAGAAAGCCGGATAAAATGAATGCCGGCAAGAATGTCGCTACCAGTGCCACCTGACCCGCCACGTATTGACTGCGCGCTACCGTGGAGATCAGCAGTCCCAAACCCAACGCCGCCATCATGTACAGGGCCGAGGCAAATGTGAGTGCCCAAAACGATCCCCGCAAGGGTACGTCAAATAGCCATAACGCAGTAGCTACGGTCAACAACATACCCCCCATTCCCAGAATGAAATACGGCAACAATTTACCTAGCGTGATTTCCCATATTCGGATCGG
>JBECKZ010000257.1:0-3197 GCA_040235555.1 Thiohalomonadales bacterium
GGGCAGGGCCGTGATGCAGGAGGCCCTGGAGGCGGTGGTATTACTGTTATCGCCGATCGTGCCGCATATCTGTCATGGTTTGTGGCAACAATTGCGTCCGGATACTGGTCCGGTGATCGATATGCAGTGGCCGCAAGTGGATAGCCAGGCCTTAGTCCGGGATTCCATCGAACTGGTGGTGCAGGTTAACGGCAAACTGCGAGGCCGTGTCACCGTGCCGGCCGATGCGGATCGCAATGAAGTCGAGGCTGCTGCCATGGCCGACGAAAACGTCAAGCGGTTTGTAGAAGGACTCGCCGTCGTTAAGGTCATCGTGGTGCCGGGCAAACTGGTGAACATCGTTGTTAAATAATGCAAGCTTGTTTACACGCGTCTTAATATTGTTGTTCCTGACAACCGGGTTGGCTGGCTGCGGCTTTCATATGCGCACCGCGGTTCCTGTCCCGGCAGCGTTGAAGGAAACGCGGATAGTCGGCATAGCCGAGTTTTCAGCGCTCAGCCTGCAAATGAAAAAAGTCCTCACCAGTGCCGGTTCTACGGTGTTACCGGCATCCGCGAAAACGGCATCAGCCATCAACATCAGCAATGAGTTGTACGACCGGCGAGTGTTATCCGTCGATGCCCAGGGCCGGGTGGCGGAATACGAGTTGCGTTATACGTTTAATTTTAATGTCACTGATGAGACGGGCGCGGTGCTGGTCCCCACTCAGAAAATTGAATTACTCCGCGACTATCGATTTGACCCCAATAATGTCTTGGCGAAAGATGCCGAAGAGGCACAGATTCGTAAGGACATGATCGAGTTTGCCGTACGCCAGTTGATGCGTCGGATCGACGCCAATCTCAAGCGCAAAGGTTGAGCATGCGCTTACGCTTTGACACTCTCGCCAGCCATATCCAGCAACCGCTGCTACCGATTTACTGGATCAGTGGTGATGAGCCTTTCCAGGTGGACGAAGCCAGTAGATTAGTGCGGCAGGCTGCGCAACAACAGGGCTATAGCGAACGCCAGGTCTATCACGTCGAACGGGGTTTCAGTTGGGACCAGTTACGCCAGTCCGCCGACAGTCTGTCCCTGTTCGCGGAACGCAAACTGCTTGAACTGCGCCTGCCGTCGGGCAAACCTGGCGCGGACGGCAGCAAGGCGCTGCAGGAATATGCCAGCACCGCCCCCCCGGACACACTATTGTTAATTATTAGCGGTAAGCTGGAACCTGCATCGCAAAAGACCAAGTGGTTTGGTGCCGTGGAAGCGGCCGGGGCCTGGTTGGCTATCTGGCCAATTGAAACTGCTCGTCTGCCGCAATGGATCAGCCAGCGGATGAAGACACGCAACATGCAAGCGACGCCAGAGGCCTTGCGCCTGCTAAGTGAACGGATCGAAGGCAATCTGCTTGCCGCCGATCAGGAACTGGAAAAACTGTTATTGCTCTATGGTCCCGGTATGATAGACGTGGCCCAGGTGCAGGCGGCAGTCACCGACAGCGCGCGCTTCGATGTGTTCGGCTTCGTCGATGAGGCCCTGGACGGTGATGCGGAACGTGTCAGCCGGATGCTGTTTGGCCTGCGCGCCGAGGGCGTCGAGCCGATATTGCTACTCTGGGCCCTGGCGCGGGAGATTCGTGGGCTGGCCCAGATGGCACGCAGATGTCACGAAGGCAGCAGCCCGGATCAGGCCATGGCTGCCTTTCGGGTGTGGGACAAACGCAAGCCTCTGATACGCAAGGCTTTATCCCGGGCCCGTACCGAGCAATGGGAAAGCCTGCTGGACCGCTGTAGTCAGCTGGACCGTCTGATCAAGGGCCAGGGGACGGGCAGAGTTTGGGATGAATTGTTAGAATTAGCACTAGGCATCGCCGGACATCCGGCCATCACGGTTAGTTAGACATGGACAAAAAACTGGATATCAAACAATACATGACCCAACTTGGGCAGCAGGCGCGGGCTGCCTCGCGGGTGCTGGCGCGTGCCCAGACCCGGCAGAAGAATGAGGCCTTGCAGGCTATTGCCGACGCCATTGCACAGCAACGGGCGCAAATCCTGGCAGAAAACCGCAAGGACCTGGATGCCGGCCGTGACAAGGGCCTGGATGCAGCCTTGCTGGATCGACTCGAACTCAATGATGCCCGCATCGATGGGATGATTGACGGCATACACCAGATTGCGGCACTACCAGATCCGATTGGTGAGATCAGTGATCTGAAATATCAACCGTCTGGAATCCAGGTGGGCAAAATGCGGGTACCACTGGGTGTTATCGGCATCATTTATGAATCGCGTCCCAATGTGACCATCGATGCCGCGGCACTCTGCCTGAAATCCGGTAACGCAGCGATTTTGCGTGGTGGCTCCGAGGCCCTGTATTCCAATCAGGCCCTGGCCCGTTGTATTCAGGATGGGCTGAAAGCTGCCGGCTTGCCGGCCACCCTGGTACAGGTGATCGAGACCACCGACCGCAGTGCCGTGGGCGAACTCATCACCATGTCCAAATATGTGGATGTCATCGTACCCCGAGGTGGTAAAAGTCTGATCGAACGGGTTAGTGCTGAGGCGCGGGTGCCTGTGATCAAGCATCTACACGGTGTCTGTCATGTGTATATCGATGGCCGTGCTGATCTGGACAAGGCCAGCAAGATTGCCTTTAACGCCAAGACCCAGCGCTACGGTACCTGCAATACCATGGAAACCCTGTTGGTGGACAAGGCCGTCGCGGCCCAGGTACTGCCGCCCCTGGCACAACTATATATAAAAGAAGGCGTCGAGCTGCGTGGTTGTGAGCAGACCTGTGCCATCATCAAGGACTGCAAGCCTGCCACGGCGGAAGACTGGGATACCGAATACCTGGCACCGATCCTGTCCATCCGTGTTATTGATGGACTGGATGCGGCGATTGAACACATACATATCCACAGTTCGGGGCATACCGAATCCATTGTGACCGAGGATTACACGCATGCGCGGCGCTTTCTGGCTGAAGTGGATTCCTCATCGGTCATGGTCAATGCCTCGACGCGGTTTGCCGATGGTTTTGAGTATGGTCTGGGCGCGGAGATCGGCATCAGTACCGACAAGATTCATGCCCGCGGGCCGGTTGGGCTGGAAGGTCTGACGTCACAGAAATATATCGTGTTCGGCGATGGTCACATTCGCACCTAACGCGGTCCGTAACGCTTGATGATCGGTGTTTACGGCGGCAC
>JBECKZ010000120.1:0-5373 GCA_040235555.1 Thiohalomonadales bacterium
GGGTACGTACCGTCCACTGGGTGCGATCACTGCCGGCCAGGTCAACACGGAAGATGTGGCCGCCGGTATCGCCGACATACAATCGATCGACAGAACCGTCGCCGTCACTATCGAGCGCAGTTACATCCGAAGGAATACTGTCTGTCATACCGCTGTAACGGTACTCGACGTACGGGGGGTTGTTGTAGTAACCACTTGTGCTGCCATAATCCCCCTTCCAGATCAGGGAGCCATTCAGCGCGTCCACGATGTAGATGGCAGTGCCCATATGACCAGCGCCGGTGTCATCCGTGCCAACTGAATTGGAACGGTAATCCTTGTTGGTGTCATAACCACCGCCAAAGATCAGCACGGGATGGAGCGTGTTCGTCGCGCCACTGGAATCTTTATACGTCAGGTAGGCCAGCTTGGGTGTAGAGAAGGTCAGCCCCAGCTCGCTGAAGCCCGGCGAATTATTGGAAATCGACCACAGCATCGCCGGTTTATCCGGATTCGACACATCCAGGGCGTAGTAGTAACGTCCGCCACGGCGCATACCAAAGTAGACATAGGCTTTATCGCCATCTTGATAGTTAATGGTGCCATCTTGTTTGACGTCGTCGGTATACAAGACTGGCGCACCATCCACGCCATACGGATGCAGTGGTGAGTCGGCGTTATCTTTCTTGAGGCGCTCCAGAATGCGCAAGCCATAGCGCGGAATAAAGGCCCAGTTTTCCAGGCCACTCTCGTTACCACTGCTGTCGGTATTCTGGAACATATGCACGAAGCCATCGTTGCCGGTGATGATGATGCGCACATCCGGGTTAGTCGCACTGCCACCATAGTTAATCGCCAGCGGGCGCGAATGGATGGGGTCATCCATTAACCAGGGGCGGCCGTCCGTGGAACTGTTATCGGCATCCTCGTCGGTGACGTCCATACCGCGAGCCCACTTGAGGATATCCAGGGCTTCAGTTAGCTGCGATTTTGAGGCATTGGTGTAATCTGTTACTAAATTGCCACTGCTATCATACGCCCAGGCCTTATTGTTTAGCGTCGTACCGGAGGAAGCGATACCGTCCGCATTGAGAGCGTTCCACCAGTTTTGCGCATTTGTCTGCGTCGCATCGAAGGCCACCAGGGCGTTATTTGAATTAGCGGAATCCCCGTTGACATAACCGGTCGGCTCGAGATACATCGTTCGTTCAGTGCTGCTGGGCGTCGTCGGATTGGCCAATGTCGGTGTATCGTTCAGGAATCCCGGAATTTTTTGCCCGGCGCCGCCGCGATTGATGCTGCGGCCATCATAGCCGGAAATTTCGTCTTTCGTGTAGGTAGCGACGACGTCGAAACCCGCGGAATCAGTCCAGAAGGTGAGGGCGTTATAGTTGATACGGCCGTCGGCGCCGAAGGCCGGGTTTTTGTTAATATCGCCGATATACCAATTCAGGTTGGTATCCTGCATCAATTTGAGCTTTTTCAGGTTACCGATCCAGCGCGGTAAGCCGCCTTTATTCGCCTCAAACAGGGCCATATATACGTCGTCCAGATAGTCGGCGCGGTTAAACACGTTCACCGGCACCGATGCAGACACGAAGGTCGAACTGACGCTGAGGATCTGACTGAAAATGTTTTTGAGTTTATTGATGAGGTCGGTGGGGTCGGTGCCCAGTTCAATGGCACTCCCGCTACCGCCAGAGGCAGCCCAGCCGTTGGTAGTATTGTCGGCGTTCTTGACGACGAAATACGAGGTGACATTTTGCGTGCCATCTAAATTTGGTGCTGTACCCAGATTTCCGTCGGCCAGGTCGAGCTTGTGCAGCTGGGCAATCAGGTTATCAAATGATGGGCTATTACTTTTGTATGCTGAGGATTGAATCATACCGCCGGCGCTGAAGTCTTTAGTCAGGTCAGCATCGGATTCTGAGTCACTCGTATTGTTACCAAAGGCAAAGTTGACCGCGTAGATCTTGGTGCAGTTGGTGGCGTTAAGCAGCGGGCTAGAATATGTTGGCAGGTTATTGGCATCGAGAATCTCGGTGACTTGGCCAGTGCTGGCATCGATTGTGACATTTTCTGCACCCTTTACATCCCAGGCAATGGCTGCATAGTTCGGGGTTTCGGCGGTCGGCGTACCGTCGAGGTTGTCGGTTGCATTGGTATTGCCAAAATCCTTGTAGCCCACGTGACCGTTATAGACCTCTTGCCCCGTCAGGTAACGGAATAGCTCGAAATACATTTCCTTGCCCTGGTATTTATGTGAAAAATTCCCCTGGGGTTCCGGGATCCAGGACAGCTTATTAAAGAATTCATTAATGTTTAGTTTGTAGTCGGGGTCGCTTGGGTCAATTGATTTGGCACCCATTAAGACATAGGCGCCGTTACTGCAACCGGTTTCGGTTGGACCCGCACCTGCGGGGTTACAATTATCGTCGTGATTGACTATCAAGCCGACTTTGACACTGTCCAGGCCGGACATGGCCGCTCTTAATGCGCCGCGCATCATGGTAAACAGGGAGATGCTGTACTGGCTACTATTAGCGCTGGATTGCTGATGTATGTCGGCATCCGATAGATAGTTCGCGACAAAGTCGGTTGTCCAGCCGCCAGTGGTAGTCGACGAATTGTTAGTACTATCGCACGCTGCTGCAATACCGGCATAGTTAGGAGTACCGCCAACGGGGGCAAGGGTTTTGTCAAAATTGCAAACTGTGCTGCCAAGATTGGAATTATAATCCAGGGTGAACATGATAATGGGTTCACTGGCCGTGATGCTCTTGGTGTTGACATAGATATCCGTATCGTCCGCCAGGGCGAGGTTGCCCAGGCATAATCCAAACAGCAATGAAAGCACTGCTGCGATAATTGGGTACGGTTTATTCGACTTCATAACATCACCTGTGTTTATTAATTCTTTGGATAGATCATCACAAACCCCTGAACGACACTTGATCTGCCGCCGTCATTGCTTGTTTCGTTGTAACTGCCGTTTATTGCAAAATAAGCACCACTAAACGCGGTGGCACTACTGGCCTTGGCGCCCAAGCGTGGAGCCGTGCCGGTTTTTACTAATTTGACCTTGGCCTGCACCCCGGTCGTGTCGCTGATACCGCCTTTAATACTGGTAAACATGGAATAATCTTTCAGTGGAATGCTGACCTGGTCGCAACCGCTGGCCGTGGCCGCGCAGACGGTGTAACCGTTACTGGCGCCCACGACGAAATTGGTGGGGGTCTCGATCACGGCGTCGATGACCGACTGGGCATATTGATTGGCCTCCAGGGTGGAACCATCGTTGCCGGAGATCTGGACCTGGATTGCACTGGTCTGAATGGCAGAGAGCGATATCATGGTCAGGGCCAGCAGCAATACCAGTGAGGTGACCAGGGCTGCACCTTTATGTTTTTGTGAATGACAACTCATGTCCGTGATCCTCATTACTGGAATGCCGCTGCATAGACAGGGTTGCGCAGTAACACTGTCGTGGAATACAGCCGGCGGTAATACTTGTCAGAATTTGCAGAGTAATCCACTACCCGATCACCCATTGTGTATACCTTGCTGTTGGAGAAGGTTTTATCCTCTTTTTCGGCACGTGCCAGGACATAGATTCGGGCCGAGACGACACGCGTACTCCAGTCGGTCGATCCTGTGCTTGTGGCAGGATCAGACACAAATTCATTGGCCACACCATCTTGGGGCGTATCGGTATCCATGCCAAACATCACATGGAATTGTTCAATGCCTTCCGCCAGACATAACTCGCTCATGTCAGGACCGGCGGCAGAACCATCCAGGGATTCGCGGCAGAGAGTGGGCACGCCGTTGTTGTTTCTGATGTAATAAACGTAAGCCAGGTATTTCCAGTCAAACACGCCGGTTGCTGGGCAGTTACTGCCAGTGGGGGTTTTTTGAGCGCCATCGTAATACCACAAACAGGCAGCGCTATAGTCACTGCGCAGGTAAATCGTATTCGCCGTCAGCGGAAAAGTTGCTGCGGTTGGATCTAGCGGTTGGTTATACACTCGCTTGACGGCGAGGATATCCGTGCCACTGACTAAGTTGTTGACACACACATGGTTAGTATTTGCTGTAGCGGCATTGTCGAACTGGAGTGCGCGATAGGTTGTAAGGTCATAGGCCCAGGCTTCGCCGGCTTTACCACAATCGTTTGCCGGGGCTGCCAGCGTGGTATCGATAGAAATATTATTAGGGTCGAGAACACCCCCCATAAAGCCGGCCTCTTTCAAGTCTGTCGCCAGGACTCGCAGTGCATAGCGTCCGTTTTCCAGTGTCGAGGCAATACGATCATTCTGGACGTGATTGTCCTTGGCATTGACAAACAATTGCACAACCATCAGCAGGACCACCAGGCCCAGCACCAGGCTGGTCATCACTTCAATTAAGCTGAATCCCTTGTTGCTATTAATCGCTACGCGCATGATTTAAATCCCGTCATCGGAGATATACAAATTGAGTGTGAGTACACGGCGGTACACATCGTTGGCGCCGTACAGAGTTTGATTTTGACCGCAGGCTGAGCCGGATGCGTCCGGCATTGGTGAATTGCTGCGCCAAGCGATGGTGACATTGTATTGACCGGGACCGCCTGCAGCCGGGCCGGTAATACAACCACGTGGTGTGTCCAGACCACCGGTATTTTTCTTGCCCGCTTTTTCCCCGGCACCGATGAGCGATTGGTCCCACAGATACAGGTCCCAGGCGGCAATTTCAGGCTGCTTACAGGTAGTTGTATCGCAATTGGTACCCTTGGTGGCATTACCGGTCCCCAGGGTTTGTCCAACATAGGCCACTAACTGTTTGGGGTTTGCGCGCATTTTCTCGATCATGTCATGGGCAAGTTGTGATGCAGATGTCCGTTCAACGGCCTCGGCATTGGATTGCTTGGCCAGAATTTCCATTCGCGCCACACCCAGTAATCCAATACTGACGACGAAAACCGCGATCAGGATTTCGATGAGTGTCATCCCGGTTTGTTTGAATTTGATTTGGTTACACATAGGCATTTACGGGGTACATGTAGTGAGATCTTTGGTGATTTCCGGCCGGCCCATGGCACCAACAGACAGCTTTTGGCCATACGCCGGATCATCTTTGCCGTCTCCATCACGATCGTCACAAATCGCATAAACGGCAGTCGCGTAGTTGGTGTCGAGTGACCCGTCGGTACGGTAGGCAATCTTGGTTTTGGCCTTGTCGTTGGTCATGACATGAATGCGGTTGTTGGCCGGGTTACCAAGCTTGAGCAGTTTGTCACCGGCGTTATACGTACCACTGTTATCGTTGTCGACAAAGACCAGCCAGCCGGTACTCCAGTCTTTTGCATTGCCGTCGCAGGTTGGGGTTGCAGCCGCGGTATCGAGAGTACTG
>JBECKZ010000124.1:0-7745 GCA_040235555.1 Thiohalomonadales bacterium
GTATAAAGCGGTGATGACCAATATATATGCCGACATGGGAGATTTTATCGCGACGAAACCGAAAAAAGACCAAATCGCCTGGATGCAGGTGGCGTAAGGCTATCGGGCGTGTTGTTTTAAATTGGCCAAAAGAGGTTCTTGGCAGGCGTAGGCCGGCGCGTAAATACGTGTAATACACCAAGCCACTACAATCAAAACCTTCTCTAGGGCTTTCACCGCCATAGTGGTATGGCTGTCCAAGCATATCACGCGCAATAGTGACAACTTCTGAGTGAAGCTCTGCGGCTTTTAGACCACTCTTATTAACTGTGTGAGGCGGACGGGGGGTGCTACATCCTGTCAATTGGCTCAAGACCAGCAAAATCAACAGACCAAGCGGGATAGAAAATGTTGATTTATTAATCATAATCACTTGTTAGAGAATGGCATTAAACCAGTCTAGAACATGGTAGTGTATTAGTAAAATTACATGAAAAATCATTAGTATAAAATAGATAGTTAAATATAATTCTCAAATAGCTAATGCGATTTAGAGCTGAATTTATACTTATTAATCATACAGTTAATTCTATTTTATCGATTTCAAGAAATAACCTTTGTGTGTTTACGGTGACGGAGCTCGGTAAATTCAACCTGAGTCTATGTTATCGAGCGCTGAGTACGATTTTCGAGGGTAAATTAAGCCAATATGCCCAGAACGGGATAGGCTCCCGGGAACTGTCACTTCCAGCAAAACTGAATTTGCTGCTGCGTCATTATTCAGCCTCCAGCCCTCGTCTCAGCTAGGGGCGTGAGGTGAGCCAATGCTATACGGATGCTTTATTAACCAGTCAGCCACACTTCATCTAATGAGGTTGTAATCCCCCGATCCATTGGGCAGCCAATCCCGAATCGCGGTCAGAATCTAAAACAAACTAGTCACGACACGAGATCTCGAGTTAAGCCAGCTGTTCCCAGCACGCAAAAATGCGTGTCGATTGAGGCTGGGCGGGTCTGTGGAACTGTTATTTTATTCCGCCACCTAAGTCTGTCACTTTTGTACAATACCGCGGTTAGCATTCAGGGTATCCCGCTGTGCAAAAGAAGACACGTAAGCGCAAAACCAAAAAGATTTCAAAAAGGTCAGGCCGACGCTCTGCTGTCGTTCGTTCTAAAAATAACAACGGAGTTGGACTACATACCATTCGCTGGTGGCATGTGCTGCTGGGGCTGTTTGTGGTATTCGCCGGTTACTGTGTGTATCTGGATTTTGTGGTGCGCGATCAGTTTGAAGGCAAGCGCTGGGCATTGCCTGCACAGGTTTATGCCCGTCCTCTGGAATTGTATGCCGGCTTGGCGATGCGACAGAACGATCTCGAACGTGAGTTGAATATGCTGCATTACCGTTATGCGTATCCACCGGCCTCACCCGGCAGTTTTCAACGTGACGGTAGCAATTACGATATCGTTACACGCCCCTTTGCTTTTTGGGATACCAGCGAACCGACTCGCCATATCCATGTTACTTTCACTGGTGATGTAGTCTCACGCGTTAGTGGTGACAATGGCCAAGCTGTTGCATTGGTGCGATTTGACCCTGTCTTGATTGGTGGAATATATCCAGCACGCAAGGAAGACAGAATACTGGTGCAACTTAAGGAGGTGCCGCAGGAACTGATCAAAGTGCTGATCGCTGTGGAAGATCGAAAATTCTACAGTCATCATGGTGTCGATCCTCGAGCAATAGCACGTGCAATGCTGGCCAATTTACGTGCCGGAGCTACGGTGCAGGGCGGCAGTACGCTGACGCAACAACTGGTTAAGAATTTTTTCCTCAGCAATAAGCGGACGTTATGGCGCAAGTTTAACGAGGTGATCATGGCCTTGTTGCTGGAGACACACTACAGCAAGGATGAAATCCTGGAGTCCTATATCAATGAAGTATACCTTGGGCAGGATGGGCCACGAGCGATTCATGGATTTGGTCTCGCCAGCCAGTTTTATTTTAATAAGCCGATATCGGATCTTGACCTTAATCAGATTTGTACGCTGGTGGCCATGATTCGCGGCCCATCCTATTACAATCCGGATAGACATCCCAAACGTTTGCGGGCCCGACGTGATCACATTCTGGACCTGCTGGTGGAACAGAAAATCATTGGCGCACGCCTGGCCTCCGAAGTGAAGGCGAGTGCGATTAAGGTTGTAACAAACCGCCACCTCGCTACCTCCAGTCATCCTGCATTTATGGAGCTGGTCAATCGACAATTACGTCAGTTTTATCATCAGGAGGATTTGACTTCGGAAGGCCTGAAAATTTTCACTACGCTCGACCCATTGATACAGGATGATGTTGAGACGGCGGTACGTCAGCGAACAACCCAACTGGATCGGCAGCGACATTTACACGGAGATCTTCAGGCAGCTGCCATTGTTGCAAGTGTCACCAGTGGCGAAATCAAAGCGCTGGTCAGTGATGCCAATCCGTTGTTCGCCGGTTTCAATCGCGCACTCGACGCGACACGTCAGATAGGATCCTTAATGAAGCCGGTTGTCTATCTGAGCGCGCTGGCAGAAAAGGACAAATATAACTGGTTGACAACAATCGACGACAGCAGCATCACCTTAAAAGGTGCGGATGGCAGCACCTGGTCACCAAAAAATTACGACCATGAGTCGCATGGCGAAGTCCCCCTGATCACGGCACTGAGTCATTCCTATAACCAGGCGACGGTGCGGCTGGGTATGCAGGTTGGGTTTCCCGCCATAAATGATACTTTGCATCGACTGGGTGTCTCGCGCGATCTACCCGCTTATCCGGCCATGATATTGGGGGCCTCAGAAATGACGCCTATGGAAGTGTTGCAAATGTACCAGACCATGGCTGCCAACGGTTTTCGTAGTCCCTTGCGAGCAATTCGCGAAGTACTCGGATCGAATGGTCAGCCCTTGCGACATTATCCAATCCAGGTACAACAGGCGTTCAATTCCAATTTGATGCAAGTCCTCGATAGTGGCCTGGCCCAGGTGGTCGAACAGGGCACAGCACGTTCCCTTCGAGCCAGACTGGCACCCAATATTACCGTGGCGGGCAAGACCGGTACGACAGATGATACCCGTGATAGCTGGTTTGCCGGCTTTGATGCTGCCCATGTGGTAGTTGTGTGGATGGGGACGGACGACAATAAACCTACCGGACTGAGTGGCAGCAGTGGCGCCTTACCACTGTGGGGTGACATCTATAAGAAGATGGTGCCGGTAACACTGGCTTTTGAAAATTCTGATGAACTTGCAGTACACTGGGTCGACCTCAAGTCGCGCTTGCTGACCGATGCGGAATGCCAGAATGCGGTGCAACTGGCTTTTTTACCTGGGACAGCACCGACCGAGACCATTAACTGCACAACAGGTATCCGTAGCAAGATTGAAAATACGGTGAACTGGTTAAAGGGATTATTCCAATAAATGGTGAGTCCAAGACACATAATAGTAGTCATTTGTAGTCTCTTTCCCATCGCTTGTACTACTACACGCCCACCGGCACTCGAGGTGCCGAGTGAACCCGCGAGTAAGATTATCACTCCCGCACCAACGACATCGCCGGCGGTCGTCGATCTGTTGAATCAGGCCCGGGCTGCGACCCAACAGGGACAGTTGCAACGGGCCGAAGTCCTGCTCGAACGCACGGTACGAATCGAACCGCGCAATCCAACACTGTGGAACTACCTGGCCAAATTACGTCTGCATCAGGGACGTTTACAGGAAGCGATGGGGCTGGCAGCAAAATCAAACGCCTTATCATCGAGTACAGATGACAAATTGAAGGCGGATAACTGGCGTATTATCGCCCACGCACGCTATCAACAGGGGGATATGGCTGGCGCCAGGAAAGCCCAGTTGAAGGCGGATGCCTTGCTGAATAAATAACGTATCACACGTCAGTTTACGACCTGGATAACCTTGATGTTAGAGACAGTGGCAGATTTGCTGGGCAGCGCGGGCCCGGTGGCAAAACGTTTGGATGGGTTTTCTGTTCGAACGGAGCAACAGGCAATGGCGCAGGCGATTGCGGACGCGATCGAAGGGCAACATGACCTGGTGGTAGAGGCAGGTACTGGAACCGGCAAGACCTTCGCCTATCTGGTGCCAGCCATGTGTTCCGGACGCAAAGTGATCATCTCGACTGGCACCAAAAACCTGCAGGACCAGTTGTTCCATCGCGATATTCCGCTGATTCGCCAATCCTTGAATATTCCTATCAGTTGCGCCTTGTTAAAAGGACGCAGTAATTACCTGTGTCTGGAGCGATTGAATAAGACACATGCGCTGGCACCACAACAGGAGCCACATCTGATACCCAAACTGCAGCAGCTTCAGGAATTTGCCAGACACACCGGTAGTGGTGATATTGCACAGTGCGATGCGATTCCCGAGGGTGACCCACTGTGGTTTCGGGTGACATCTACGGCAGACAATTGTCTGGGTGCAGAATGTCCGGATTATCAGGCCTGTTTTGTCATGCAGGCCCGACATGAGGCGCAAGCGGCAGACCTGGTGGTGATCAACCACCATTTATTGCTTTCAGATATGGCGTTATCGGAAGAGGGATTTGGTGAATTATTACCGACTGCGGATCTATTCATTGTAGATGAGGCACATCAATTACCGGAAGTGGCTTCACAATTTTTTGGTACTGGTATCAGTACCCAGCAATTCGTGGATCTGGCGAGCGATGTGCAACGTGCATATCTTCAGGAGATCAACGAAACTCGTGACATCGAATTGCTCTGCCAACAACTGATCAAGGCAGCAAGAGATTTGCGCCTGGTGTTTGGTATGGATCTGCGGCGAGGGCCATGGCAGGAAATTCTTGGTAACCGCAACGTGCAAAGCAGTCTTGAACGCCTGCTCGAACTCAATGAAGAACTCAAGCATCAGCTACAGCCATTGACTGAGCGTAGTAAAGACCTGGAAAACACCTATGAACGTTGTGTTGCCCTGGCGAGTCGTCTTGATACGGTCACGGCGAAGACACAACCTGAGCAGATTCAGTGGTATGAAGTCCATCGGCGTTCCTTGAGTTTTCATCTAACCCCACTGGATATTGCACCGGCCTTTACGGAGCACAAACTACGCAAAGGTGGCAGCTGGATTTTTACCTCGGCCACATTGACCGTGGATCACAAGTTTGATCATTTCACGCGCCGACTGGGATTACGGGATATCCCGGCCAGGCAGTTTGATAGTCCGTTTGATTTTGAAACGCAGGCGCTGATGTATTTACCCAAGGGACTGCCAGATCCCAATGAACCGGCCTATAGCGATGCGGTAGTGCGTATAGCCAGGGAAGTGTTACAGGCTAGTTCAGGCCGGGCATTTATCCTGTTTACCAGCCATCGTGCCTTGCGCCTGGCAGAACAGGCCTTACGTGGTTCGATCAGTTTTCCCTTGCTGGTCCAGGGTGACGCGCCTCGTGATCAATTACTGGCCAGTTTTCGACGTACACCGCATGCCGTATTGCTGGGTACCAGCAGCTTTTGGGAAGGCGTGGATGTACGTGGCGAGGCTTTGTCATGTGTCATTATTGATAAGTTGCCATTTGCTATGCCCAGTGATCCAGTGTTGCAGGCGCGCCTGGCGAATCTACGCAAACAGGGACTCAATCCCTTTATGCAATATCAGTTGCCGACGGCGGTGATTACCCTTAAACAGGGTGTTGGCCGTCTGATTCGTGATGCCAGTGATCGTGGCGTGCTGGTCTTATGCGATCCACGTCTGCGTAGCAAAGCCTATGGGCGCACGTTTTTACAGAGTCTGCCGCCGATGCCAGTGACCGATGACATCGCAGCAGTCAGGGCATTTTTTCAACCAAATCTGCAGGCGTTGGAGGCCGATGCATGAAGTTGTTGGCTATCGATACCGTCACCGAAGCCTGTTCGGTTGCATTATGGCTGGACGGTGAGATCGCCACACAAGAGGCGATCGTGTTTCAATCGCATACCGAACAGGTATTGCCAATGGTCCAGACCTTGTTGGCCGAGACCGAAACCAGCCTGCCACAGTTGGATGCTATCGTCTTTGATCGTGGCCCCGGTTCATTTACCGGCTTGCGTATCGGTGCTGGTGTTACCCAGGGGCTGGCACTTGGGCTTGGTCGACCCGTTATACCGGTGTCCAGTTTGGCGACTTTGGCGCAGGGGGCCTGGCGACTGGATCAGCAGCAGCAAGTGCTGGCCTGTATTGATGCTCGTCAGGCGGAGGTGTACTGGGCAGGATTTCGGCTTGAGGACGATGTTATGCAGGAGGCTACTGCTGAACAGATCGGGCCCGTGAGTACAATCGCGCTCCCATCCGGACAAGCCTGGTATGGGGTCGGGACCGGTTTTGGCCGCTACCCCGATGAACTTGCCGGATTGGCCGGGGTCACATGGCTGGGTACACAGAGTCAACGTTACCCGCTGGCGCAAGACATGTTTGCCTTAGCCATTCCTGCCTGGGATCGCCAGGACTGGGTTCAGCCGGCAGAAGCGATTCCGATATACTTGCGTGATAACGTTGCCAGCCCACCTGCAAAATGAAACAAGGAGCCAATCCGTGAAACGATTTCGTCTGATGCTGTTGTTCGTCGTAGGCCTGCTGATTGCGGGTCGGGCAATGGCGGATTCCACCATGATTTATGAAAAGGACGTCAAGGGGGCAATGGATGTCACGTATAAACAGGTCTTCAACGCCCTCGAGAACAATGGCTATTATGTAATTTTCGAACCCAATATTGGTAAGAATCTCGCCAACTTCAAGGAACGCTGGGGTAAGGACTATAACAAGAATCAACTCGAATCCATACGCAGCATGATTTTTTGCAATGGCTGGTATGCAAATCAGATGAGTAATGCCGATCCGCAAATGCTGGCCTTATGCCCGCTGCATATTTCATTGGTTTACAAGGACGGTATCACCCGCATTTTGTTTGTGCGTCCGAGCCTGGTAGCAACAGGCAGCCCGGCGGAGAAGATCGCGTTGGAGTTGGAACAGGACGTGATTAGAACGATCGAGAGTGGTTTACACTAACAACCGTTCCAGGATCCGTTCATAGATTTGCGAAAGTGTGTCCAAATCCTGTGTGCGCACGTGTTCATCGATTTTGTGAATGCTGGCGTTAACCGGACCCAGTTCCAACACCTGCGCACCGGTCGGTGCAATAAAACGTCCATCCGAGGTCCCGCCACTGGTGGATAATTCGGCCTGATAACCACAGACATCCTGTACGGCCTGGCGGGTTGCATCGACCAGCTCACCAGCCGGTGTCAGGAAGGGTTGGCCTGATAACGACCACTGCAGTTCATATTGCAGTTCGTATTTATCCAGTATCGTCTGCACCCGCGATCTCAGTATTTCGTCTGTTACTTCCGTTGAAAAGCGGAAATTAAATTCGACCACCAGTTGACCCGGGATGACATTGGAGGCACCGGTCCCGGCGTGGATGTTACTGACCTGAAAGGTGGTGGGCGGAAAGTGATCATTACCGTTGTCCCAGGTAATGGCGCATAACTCGTTCAACACCGGAGCTGCCAGATGGATGGGATTGCGTGCCAGATGCGGGTAGGCGACATGGCCTTGTTGTCCATGCACGACAAGTCGACCGTTCAACGAACCACGTCGACCATTCTTGATGATGTCACCAACCTTGTCAGTGCTGGTGGGTTCACCCACGAGACACCAGCGAATTGCCTTGTCATGTTGCTGTAACCATTCGACAACTTTGACGG
>JBECKZ010000140.1:0-4772 GCA_040235555.1 Thiohalomonadales bacterium
GTTCTGAGTTGTATTACCGGGTTAATGAACTGGTGCCGAAGCTGACTCGTCAGGAAGACAAGGATAGCCCAGGTGATTATCTGGTGGAGGAGAAAACCAAGCAGATTTTCCTGTCCGAGGAAGGCCACGAGCACGTAGAAGATCTGTTGACCAAGGCCGGCCTGTTAAAGGATGGCGAGAGCCTGTATGACGCGGCAAATATAGCTCTGATGCATCACGTTAATGCCGGCTTACGCGCACACGTGTTGTTTCAACGTGATGTGGATTACATCGTGCAGGACAATGAAATTGTAATCGTCGATGAATTCACCGGCCGCACCATGCAGGGCAGGCGTTGGTCCGATGGCCTGCATCAGGCCGTGGAGGCCAAGGAAGGGGTGCCCATTCAGCAGGAAAACCAGACCCTGGCGTCGATCACATTCCAGAATTATTTCCGTCTATATAAAAAGTTATCCGGTATGACGGGTACTGCGGATACCGAGGCTTATGAATTCCAGCAGATCTATGGCCTGGAAGTTGTGGTCATTCCGACCCACCGTCCCATGATCCGGGTTGATAATCCAGACAAGGTTTATCTCACACAACGTGAGAAGTTCCTGGCCATCATTGAGGATATCCGGGATTGCCAACAACGTGGACAGCCTGTACTGGTCGGGACTACTTCGATCGAAGTGTCGGAGTTCCTGTCCAAGAATCTGGACAAGGCCAAAATCAAACACGAAGTCTTGAATGCCAAACAGCACGCACGCGAGGCAGAAATTGTTGCGCAGGCGGGTCGACCGGGTGCGGTAACGATTGCAACCAATATGGCTGGTCGGGGTACCGATATCGTGTTGGGCGGCAGTCTGCAGACCGAAATCGCCACATTAGATAATCCCTCGAATGAGAAGATTGATAAATTACGTGAAGATTGGGACAAGCGCCATCAGCAGGTCCTGGAATCCGGAGGCCTGCATATTGTTGGTACCGAGCGACATGAATCGCGGCGGATCGATAACCAGTTGCGCGGACGTTCCGGTCGCCAGGGTGATCCGGGTTCCTCACGGTTTTACCTTTCTCTGGATGATAACCTGATGCGGATCTTTGCATCCGAACGTGTCGCGAGTCTGATGAAACGGCTTGGTATGCAGGAAGGCGAGGCCATCGAGCATAACCTGGTATCACGCGCAATCGAAAATGCCCAGCGTAAGGTCGAGGGCCATAACTTCGATATGCGCAAAAATCTGCTCGAATACGATGACGTCGCCAATGATCAGCGCAAGGAAATTTACAAGATGCGCGATGAATTGATGTCAAAGGACGATGTCTCGGAGATGATCAATGTGCTGCGTGACGACGTACTCAATGCGCTGATCGATAACTATATTCCACCACAAAGTCTGGAAGAGCAATGGGATGTGGCTGGCCTGGAAGAGGCCCTGGATGGTGAATTAACCTTGCGCCTGCCGTTACAAAAATGGCTGGAACAAGATGAGTCCTTACATGAAGAGTCATTACGTAAACGGATATATGATGAGATGATTGCCGCCTATGAGGCAAAGGTGGCTGCTGTCGGTGAAGATGTCATGCGCCATGTTGAAAAAGAAGTGACCTTGCATGTACTTGATGCCCAGTGGAAGGACCATCTGGCCACCATGGATCAGTTGCGCCAGGGTATTCACTTACGTGGTTATGCCCAGAAGGACCCCAAGCAGGAATACAAGCGTGAGTCATTTGATCTCTTTGCCGAAATGCTGGAACGGTTTAAGAACGAAGTGATCAGTATTCTGAGCAAGATCCAGATTCGCAGCGAGGAAGAAGTTGAGGCAATGGAGGCCCAGCGCCGCCGTGCCAATGAGGCTAACATGCAATTCCAGCATGCAGAGGCAGCAGCCTTGGCTCAGGGGGAATCAGAGGAAGACACGTCTCAGCCTTATGTGCGTGAAGGCCGCAAGGTAGGTCGTAATGAACCCTGTCCCTGCGGCTCTGGCAAAAAATATAAGCACTGTCACGGCAAGCTCAAATAATTTCAACGGATAGCAAATAATGAACGCGTCGACGGTGTTTCCTGTGATGGGTGTGCGCCTGGCAACGGCGGCTGCCGGCATTCGTAAGCCGAATCGGCAGGATGTGTTGTTGATTGAAATTGCGGAAGGTGCAACAACAGCGGCAATGTTCACCAGTAACGCCTTTTGCGCCGCACCCGTCATTCTGGCTCGGCAGCACCTCGATTCGACATCACCTAGGTATTTACTCATTAATAGCGGCAACGCCAATGCCGGCACCGGTGAGCAGGGTAAACAAGCTGCCATTCACAGTTGCCAGGCCATTGCTGAGCAATGTCATTGTCAAAAGGAAGAGGTTTTACCTTTTTCTACCGGTGTGATAGGTGAAGCCCTTCCCGTCGACAAAATAAAAGCCGTGCTAACTGACCTGCAACATAATTTGCGTGCGGATACCTGGCAGGCTGCAGCACAGGCCATTATGACCACGGATACCCAACCCAAGCTAGTGTCGCGCCAAGTAAAGTTGGGAGACAAATCGGTCACGTTGACGGGGATTGCCAAAGGCTCAGGCATGATTCGGCCAAATATGGCAACCATGTTGTCTTTCCTGGCAACCGATGCAGGTCTTGAGCAAAATACATTGCAGGCATGTTTGCGCAATTCGGTAAACAAATCCTTTAATCGCATCACGGTAGACGGTGATACTTCAACTAACGATGCAGTGGTATTGATGGCCACTGGACGCAGCGATGTTAAGATACAAGCAAACGACCTGGCAGGGTTCCAATTGGCATTAGATGAAGTCTGTGTGGAACTGGCCCGGGCCATCGTACGTGATGGGGAAGGGGCAACGAAGCTGATTAACGTGGTCGTAGAACAAGGCGCCGATGAACAGGAGTGCGCCAGAGTAGCCTATGCCATTGCCCACTCACCGCTGGTTAAAACCGCATTTTTCGCTAGCGACCCCAATTGGGGACGGATCCTGGCAGCAGTCGGTTATGCCGGTATCGACAGCCTCGATATTGGTGATATCCAGATTTATCTTGACGATGTCTGCATAGTCAGAGAAGGTGGGCGCGCTGCCAGTTATACAGAAGAACAGGGGCAACGGGTTATGCAACAATCCGAAATCACAGTCCGTGTAATCCTGCAGCGTGGTCAGGCAACGACAACAGTCTGGACCTGTGACTTTTCATATGATTATGTGAAGATCAATGCCGAATATCGGACTTGAGTTTCTCAGCCATACCATCCATCGTCCAGCTAACCTTTTCTGATGTATGACAGATTGCGTTTACCTGCCTGTCGGGTTATGGATTTATTTTTTGAAATTATTGTTAATCAGATTGGAATGACGCATGGACAAACCGGTACATGTTGCCGTCGGTGTCATTGAAGATTCGCAGGGCCGCATCTTGATCGCCCGTCGCCCTGAACATCTGCACCAAGGTGGCTTGTGGGAATTTCCTGGCGGTAAAGTAACCGAGGGTGAGGACGTGATCAGTGCACTTCGACGCGAATTACGTGAAGAAGTGGATATTGACGTGAAACAAACCCGGCCATTGATAACCATTGAGCATGATTACGGTGACAAACTTGTCTTGCTAGA
This sequence comes from Thiohalomonadales bacterium, assembly GCA_040235555.1. Lineage (GTDB taxonomy): Bacteria > Pseudomonadota > Gammaproteobacteria > UBA6429 > Thiohalophilaceae > RI-92. The sequence continues at coordinate 3,595 of JBECKZ010000140.1, forward strand.
CGTGCACCGGGTCAACAGTTTTCAGGGTGAACCTCATGGACTGGAAGAACAGCCGATTCAGTGGGTAGCTATCGAAGATCTTGGGAAATATGAGTTCCCGGTAGCTAATCGCGCCATTCTCAATGCCATACGACTGCCGGATCAACTCATGATCACGGGTACCTTTGATACGGTTTCTGAATGCCTGGAAAGGATTAGGCAGGCAGTAGAGAATGGTGTGCGATTGATACAATTGCGTGCGATACATTTCAAGGAAAAAGATTATTTGATGCTGGCCAAACAAGTTCTTGCTGTACAGGATGCAGGTGTTTCAGTCTTGCTAAACACTAGCCTGGAACTATTTAAACAAACGATTGCTGCAGGGTTGCATTTGAACAGTCAGCGATTGATGCAGACACCACAACGGCCGATTGGATTAGATAAATTATTCTCTGCTTCAGTTCACAATGAAGTGGAACTAGAGCATGCCAGGAACATAGGTGTAGATTTTATCCTCGTGTCACCTGTTAAGCCTACCCTGTCGCATCCCAATGCAAGTCCATTAGGTTGGGAGCGTTTGTCCGAATTCATAACACGCGCAAATTGCCCTGTGTATGCCCTGGGTGGAATGAAAACTGCTGAGCTGGATAAAGTGAAACAGCTCGGGGGGCAGGGGATCGCTGGAATATCGCTTTTTACTTCGCATTAAGTGAATATTTTTGAGAGCTTGCCTCGCAGACTGTTGCGGCGAGGACCATGTTTTAATCCCAATGATTCTATAAGTTCATAATCATTCTCGACAAGATCACCTAGGGCTAGGATTAATGGTTGCAGATACTTAGCGTAAGGAATCCAGCGCTGCATCGCCGATTTATAAATTGGTTGTCTAACCTGCCAATGGCTGGCCGTCATCACGCCACGCTTGGTTTTATAAAATTCGAGACAGTTTTCCTCCCATTCCAGACCGCAGAAGTCCAGAATGCGTCTTGCATTTGCTTCAGTATCCACTACGACATCTTCATAACAAACGTCTAATATCGGAATTGGTAATACGTTGCGCCAATGTTCCATGATGGACATGTAGTCACGGTAGTACTTGCCGATGGATTCCTGATTAAATGTCCATGGTTGAGATTCAAATTTAGTAAAATAACATGAAAAGGATGAATCCAAGGGGTTGCGATAGGTATGTTTTATTT
>JBECKZ010000150.1:0-10085 GCA_040235555.1 Thiohalomonadales bacterium
CGATCGGGCAAGCGTAACCATGCGCATATATAACAGCGAATTACCACCCTGATCGAAAAAGTTATCCTGTTCCCTGACGCCGGTAACTCCCAGCACTTCGCACCACAGATTTTTTAATGCCACTTCCCAGTTCGCACTGGCATTTGTTTCTTTCTGTGCCGCGAATGCCCTGGGCAAAGCAGCCCTGTCGACTTTGCCATTCTGGTTCAGGGGCAGACTTTTGAGAAACACGACTTCGGCAGGCACCATGTATTTGGGTACATGCTTTGCCATCTCCGATTTTAATTCTTCTTTACTCGCACTGCCCGTCGTGACTACGTAGGCAACCAGCACCTTATCGCCGAACGGATTGAGTTCAACCTGGGCATGCGCAGACTGGACGGCTTCAATTGCCAGCAATTGTGCGATCACTTCACCCAGCTCGATACGGTGACCGGCAATCTTGACCTGATCATCCACGCGACCGATGTAATGAATCAAGCCATCATCTTCTGCCTGAACAATATCACCGGTTCTGTAGGCACGGATTTTTTTATTACCGATCTTACATTCGACAAATTTCTCTTTGGTTTGCTCGGGCAGGTTGCGATAGTCCTTGGCGACGCCATCACCGGCGATGAGTAGTTCGCCTTGCATACCTGATTTCACCGGCTTGAGCTTGTTATCCACCACATAGACTTGTGTGTTGTGAATCGCATAGCCGATCGGGATAGCACTCCACTCATCCGGAATGGGCCTGGGAATCCTGTAGCAACAGGCAAATGTCGTGGTTTCAGTCGGACCATAGCCATTGACGAACTGCACCTGTGGTAGTAACGCCTGGGCCTTGCGCATATGCGGGACCGAGAGTGCTTCGCCGCCGGTGAGGATTTCCTCGAGGCCCAGATCCGGTGAAACCATCTTGTTGTCGATCACCCAGTTAAAATAGGATGCCGTCAACCACAGGGATGTGACGCCATAGTCTTTGATCACTTTGCTCATCACATCCGGATCGGGCAGGTGTGTGAAATCATAGATAACGCAGGTGCCACCGTTTAGCAGTGGTCCCCAGACCTCCAGGGTTGAGGCATCAAAGGTTAGCGGGGATAACTGCAGGAAGTTGGTGTTATCGCTGAATCGGATATAGCTATTTGCCGGATCAACCAGGCGAATCACCCCGCTGTGCCTGACCTCTGCCCCTTTGGGACGGCCAGTGGAGCCAGAGGTATACATTATATAGAGTGAGTCATTGGACACAGCCGGTCCGAGGCTGGTGTGATTCGATGGAGCCGATGGCTTGGCGATGGGTTCCAGTGGTATCGATGTACGCAAATCACATTCGTTGATATCAGTGGCACATAGCACCAAGCGGGCCCCAGTGTCAGTAATCATGAATTCGAGACGTTCCTGCGGATAAGCAAAATCCAGCGGTACGTATACGGCACCAATCCGTGCACAGGCCAGCATCGCCGCAATCGTTGCTGCCGAGTGCCGTGCCTCAATTGCGACCGACTGCCCGGTCTCAACCTGATTGCCAATCAAGCACTCCGCTATTTGTTCCACCCAGACTGATAATTCACGATACGTCAGGCGCTGGACAAGCTGGCCCCTGTCATCAGCCTGGACAAGCGCCAGCTTGTCCGGCTGCTGTTCCACCTGGTGTTGAAACAGGTCAAATACATTCATACTGATGGATTCGCTGGTCAATGGATTTACCTGGACAAGGTGAAGCTAATCGCTAAATTGTTAGGGAGATACCGTTGTCGGCTGGATGGCTTTTGTGGCTGCCACATTTAAAATGTCACCCGATTTCACTTACCCGTTTCCTGCTGTCTCCTTCAACATTGCTTGATTGAGCTATCCCTGTAGTTGACGGCCAAATTTCTTTACGGTTTAGACAAACTTGCATAACGAATTAACACTCAAATTAATTCCGGAATCCTTACAAAACACTGACATAAATTCGATCCGGTTTTCAGCTAAAACCCTGTCGGTGGCGAGTAAACCCGCAAGGCTCGTTGTGACAAAACCATAACTCTGCCAATCAAATATTTGACCAGGTCCAGGACCTTATTCTTCTCTGGCGGACTCGGTACGAGCCCGAATTTACGTAACATCCTGTTAACCGAATAGATATAAGCCAACCTGCGAGTATTTCGGGTATAAAACACCACTGCTAGAGTTATGGAATACGGGCTGTCGGCTGTGGCAAAGTCTACTTCAGCATGTGTCAAATGGGGCGCTGTACTCGGCATATAAATACCGTCACCCGCCTCCAAGACATCATCTACTACAGCAGAATTCATAAATTCCGGTTTGTATTTAACTTTGTCCAGATTTCGATAAACGATCCAGTTTTCAACAGCCTCATTGGATATGACTTTACTATCCTGTGGTTGCCACACGCCGAACCTTTTCTTGCCTTTTATTTGCAAAAGAAAATTATTTTCGCTATCTACATGAAAAGGCGTCACGGATGGGGGCGAGGAGATAAAGACGTAACCGGTTAACTCAAATAAACCCGGGTCCTTTACTTTCCAGTCACCTTCTACGGAGTTAACGATCTCCCAAAGCAGTTTTTTATACTCAGGCTCACTCTGGATAGTCCACAGTGCAACCCAGGAACCCGGATTCGTAATATTTTTAAATACGTCTCCTATCGATACCTGGTCCGGATTCTCAGGTGTCGTATTGAATGTGGAGTCCAGCTTCACACCTTTGGAGACAAATCTAACTTGGTTCGTGTTTTTTTTGTATAAGCGCTCTGCCAGCTGGGCCAGCGCAGGCATTGTCAGGAGAGGGTGTTCAGAATATGTATGACGCAGGCGTCTGACCTTGCGTGGACTGTAGCCTTCATTGTCAATGAACTGAACCTTGAATGCTTGTTGCTCTGAAGCATCCATTATTCTATATCCTTCTTGTCAATTAATACGCAGGTTGCCAAGTTGAATTTCCAGATTAAGCAAGGTAGACCATAAAAATTACGTCCAGTTTGTTCGCACAAAATGTACCGCACTCAACATTTATTGTCTTAAATCTAGCAATGCAGATGCCAGATTATATATTTACGTCAAATCTATCAGGAATGCCTGATGCTCGACTAACCCATTGTTTTACATAGGCTAAAAAGCTCGTAACTTTGACCCCACCTGCAAAGTCTAGACATTTGTAGATTGCAAGTAAATATATTCGACACTTGTGTAAAATAAATCGACACTTAAGATTAACAAATCTTCGGTAGCTGCTTTTTCAAACTTCCTGGCAGGGTATAGTGTTGTTCTGACATAGCAATATGTTGACGATGAAAAGCATGCCACTAGATGATTGCTAACACAGTACCATCTTGTCTAGGCTTACATATTTTATTTCACAACATGTATTGAACAGAATATGAATCCACTTGATAGTTTACTGAAACTCGCCAAAATATTCTCCCGATTGCCACCGATTAAAAGCTATCGCATCAGTAAATACCGCCGTAGATTTATAGCTGCGAGGGGTTGGCAAGGATTACATTTTGGAATTTATGATTCGTTTGAACAGGCGCGTGCCGCGGTTCCTGCAAAGGTCACAGGCTGGTTACCAGACGACAAAGACTGGTATGCCTCACAATATCAAAAAATCGAAATTATCGACTATCCCGTCCTGTTCTGGTTGCAAAGGATAATCAAACCAGGTGATACGCTTTTTGATTTTGGCGGTCATGTTGGCGTTACCTACCGAAAATACGCATCTTATCTCGACTACCCTGACGATTTTTACTGGATCGTGGGCGAACAAGATGTTGTCGTCAAACTTGGACAGGAAATTCTCGATAAAAAAGATGGGCCGCATCTGTCTTTTGTGACTGATTTTAACCAGGCGGCATCGGCAACTATTTTCCACGCTGCTGGCTGTATCCAGTATGTAGAACAGCCACTGGCCAGTCTCCTGGTAAAGCTTGAAACTCTCCCGCAGCACCTTATCCTGACCAAAGTCCCTCTCTATCAGCAGCCAACCAAGGTTACACTGCAGAACACAGGCTACTCCATCAGCCCAAACTGGCTTTTCAATCGGGAACTTTTTATCGAGGATATTTGTCGTCTAGGCTACGAACTCATCGAAACATGGCCTTGCCCAGGCCGAAGAAATTACATTCGTTTCCATGCTGAATACAATGTTGAGCAAATGAGTGGTCTTTACTTTAAACAAAAGTAATTAGCTCTATCTCTAACGAATATATACCGGTAAATCAAAAGCTGTATTACTACGGGTGAGCTATGCTACGCAAAAATAAAATACGTTGGCTACAAGCTACTCTTATCATCGGAAGCATCTTTTCTTTAACTTTTTTGACATTGCTGTTTCGACCAGAGTGGGAACATAGGGATATGCACAACTATACTCCTGGCCGCGTACCTATCATGGTTATTGGAGATTCAGATAGCCATTCCTATCGTGATTCCTATTATGGTACCCACCGGGGCGGGAAATACCATGATGTCACATTCCAATGGACTGAAATCCTTGCACGCATAAGACCATCAGAAGTTGATCTTGGACCATTTGGGTTTTGGGGAAGCCACAACACATTTTACCGCATCCGAAAATTCCTGGGACTTTATGCAAGGCCGCGTAAACAGGATTTTGAATACAACTTTGCAGTTTCCGGCGCGACATGCGATACGCTGCCACCGCAAAGCTTCCTGAGGCAGTCATATCTTGCCAGCTGGCTCATCAAGAAAAACCCGAGGTATTGGAACAATGGGCTGGTCTTCATACGCATTGGTGTCAATGATTTCGGACAATGGCGGCATCTTAAAAAATATGTCAGCGGGGATATAACGCCACAGGTAGAAGCGCCAATCCTGAACTGCATTGGTCGCATTCACGACACCGTATCACTCATTAGAGCAACAAGTAAGTCCATCAAGATCATTCTGCTCGGCATCATGGACAACAGCAACTGGCCGCCCGTCATGCCACTGGACGGTGCCGGCCATCGCAATATCAATAAAGTCCTCGATATCTATGATAATGGTTTGCGATCGATAGCACGAAAAGACTCAAATATCCTTTTTGTCGAAGATAGGAAATGGGTTGAACAGATAATAGGGTACTGGAATTCCAAGAGGCATATTGGCTATCGGGAGATAAATCTTGGTGGGTCAACAAGTATTTCAAATACTGCTGGGGATAACCCGCATAATATAATCTTAAATGATGAACATTCGGGTACAGTATTAAATGGCCTGTGGATTCGACACCTTTTTCACAAAATAAATGACTATTTTGGCACCGGATTTACACCCTTATTAAACAGCGAAATAGCCGATCTTGCTGACCCTACAGGACAATATGGTATCGCCCCTCCAAAATCAAACGATACTAACGGGCCTACAATAAAGATGTCTTCAGATCATATTGAACTTACAATAAAAGGGATCGAAAAGTACCGGCTTTCCTTCAAAGCAACAGATGCAAATGGTAATGACATTTCTGAAACGGCAACTGCTTATATTGAGTCTGCAAATAGCAAGCAGCTTTATTTATTTGGCGATGGCCGGGATCTTAGATTTGATGCCAGTAGACATGCTCCAGGAAAATATACTCTGACACTCCAGGTACAAGATAGAAGTCAACGAAAGGCCTCGATACATTTACCCTTAACAATTATGCCTTAGCATCGGCAAAATAAAAGATTGTTATAAACCACAGTTGCTTTTGCGAATCATATCCCAACCAGATACTATCAAAATATCTTGTATTCAATACTTCAAGGCAAACTCACCAGTTTTACTGAAAGGCACTGTCACCAGGCCTAAATCCAGATCGCCAGCAAGCTGAAATTTGATATCACGCTGCAAGATGATACTGGTAATGCCCTGCAGAAGTTCACCATACTGAAAATGTATAGGCACATGGAGTTCAATCATCCCTTTGGCGGGGATGTTCTTATCGAATTTCAGACTACTATCCGCAAATAACCGGCCATTTAGCTTCAGATGATAAGTCAGATTACGCACTGGTAATGGGAAGCTGTTGGGGTTACTGATTTGCATCCGTGAGTCAAGTCGCCCTTCCTTTAGCGAGATGGGCTGATATTTGACTTCCTGGACATGAACAGTCGGCTTCTCAATTGCCTGCTGTAGCACGCTGCAGGAGGCTGTGATACCTGATACAAGTATCAGGAAAATATACTTAAGTGTGGTTTGCATGTTTTCCATCGTCGTCACAATTCAGTCAAGATATGGGGTAAATCGTATTTCATGGACTTTATTATAGAATGTTTATTGCTATGCTAAATACACATTTGTAAGGAGAACCACCATGCGCCTGCTATCCCTTATCCTCGCCCTGGTCATCATTTCCGGCCTGGTTATTTATAATAAAAACACGCTACTACCGGGTAGCACAGACTCACACCAGACAGTAAAAGAGCAGGCTCGCCAAATTATTGATAATGCCAAGACCAATGCAAGCGATATCCAGAAGCAGATGGAAGAACAGCAAAAGCGCCTTGATCAGTTCAACAAATAATTTACCGCCTGCCAGATAAAAAAAGGCGGTCAGAGGATGACCGCCAAATCCCATTCCTGGGGGCTATGCTAGAGACGAAATTAGCTACGCTCCTTCAGGACCATAAATCCAGTACCATGTTTCATGTCCACTTGATTGAGGAAAGACATACCCAGCAGAATTTTTGATGAAGACAGGTTATTCATTACCGCAGCTTCTACATTATGTAATTCAATCCCACCGATGCGAACGCTTTTGACGGTAAATACATACGCCGTTGACTTGCCGTTCGCCGTACTCATCATAATTTTTCTGGCATTACTGTAGTCCAGGCGCAATGCCTTAGCCTGCTGTGGACTCATGGTGACATAGCTGGCACCCGTATCCACCACGAAATCCGCCAGCTGCCCGTTCACCGCACCTGTCACGGAATACAAACCACCATTGGAGATCAGTTGCGCCATATGACCGCCACTCGTCGGCAGGTCAGTGCGAATGGCACCCGTATCACTCATAGACAACACGATGCGTCGTCCTTTGATTTCAAAAACCGCCTTTTCACTATTTGCGGCTAACAGGCGCATATTGCCGTGGCGGGTATCGCCGACACGCATAACCGTACGCTGATCATTAATGTCCAGTACTGCCATGTTCTTGAATAATCCCAGTACCTTTACGTCCTGACCGTTATTGTCGTTCATTGCCAGGGCCTGGGCACTTATCGCACTGAAAACCAGTGAAATCAAAAATGCAATTTGATGTTTCTTCATATCCGCTCACTCCAGCATCGTTACGCTTTATAAACGGCACGGTGCGGAGTGAAATAAGTCCAGAAGTACGTATCTGTGATCGTGCTCATGAAATACGTGCCTGGATCACAAAGTAAACGCGAACCCTGACACGCTTTTGAGAAATTGGTTATAACTTATTGTATTTTATATTTAATTTGCGAGTTGCTCGCAGATGACACCACCCCGGCGGCGGATAGAGGCAACATAATCTTCACTATAGCTCGCCGGCACGGCATCTATCACCGTGGGGCGTTCCAACAGGCTGCTGGCCCAGGCAGTGACTTTCGGGGCATCCTCGCCGATCAACTCCATACCAGTCAGGCGCTGGAGCTCGCGCACGATTCGGAAGATGGGTGCAAATACCACGTCCACCATCCCAAAGGCCAGGCCGGCAAAATATGGTCCCGCAGCCAGCTCTTCTTCAAGACTGTCCCAGCGTTCTTCCAATAAAGCCCTTGCCCGCTTGAGTCCAGTTTCATCGCCAGCACCAACCAGGTTGTGTATTTGATTAAGTACATCATTGCCGAACTCGATCCAGGCACGGTGCTGGGCTTTTAGAAAGGGATCATCAGGATAGAGGCTATCTGGTGTAACTTCGTCAAGGTATTCGCAGATTGGCATCGACTCGAATAACGCCTGTCCATCCACCACCAGTACCGGCACCTTTTCCAGGGGTGAGATCTCATGGAACCACACCGGTGGTGCCTGCAGGTCGATATATTCAATCGTATGGGGTATCTGCTTTTCCAATAAAACTATTCGCGCCCTCTGCACATACGGACAAATGGAAAAACTGATCAGCTTGAAATGTGTTTCACTCATTTGTGATCACCGGTCTTTTCATTGCCCATGCGCCAGATATCGACGTCCTTGCCTTGTTCACGGAAATGATCAGCGCGAGCCGATAACCAACGCTGAAAACTGGGCTGGGTTTTGTAACCACCCTCGAGGACATAGGCGAAGATACCCTGGGTATGAAACACTTTGAAGAAGGCCTCGGAACGTATGACTTCCTTGCCCTGATCATTGAATAACACAATGGTAGGAGCATATTTAACATCCAGCTGTTTTGCCAACTGCCTGGCCGTAGTATGTTTTCCATCCATGGTGACGATCGGCGTTTTAGACCACATATCCAGCTGAATATTTTCAAATTGAGAAATAATTTTGCGTGTCGCGCTGTCGTTCAACACCTTGTTGTGCAGGATATCGCAATTGGGACAATCCTTTTGTTCAAAGAACAGCGCAACAGGTTTTTTACCTTTTACCTTTAGCAGGTCATATGGTGGCTTGGCAAAAAAAGGCTCACTATGCATTTTGCCGCCCTTGCCGTGGTTAGCATGGGCTGCCATGTAATCACGATAACTGATTTTGTGTTCCTGACGAGTTGCCACATATTCGATAGCATTCTTAAAGCGGTGTGGTGGCAGATAGCCATTGAGACGCAGCACAACCTCGCCTTTTTCATTAAAGAATAACAGGGTTGGTGTGAATTGAACCTTGAGCGCGGCAGCAAGATCTTTTTCTGTTGTCTGTTTACCATCAAGTCCATGTACTTCCCGGTCACCCCACATGTTAATCAGCACCACATCGAAATTTTTGCGCATAATCTGCTCGATATCTTTTTGCGCCAGATTGCGTTCGATCAGGGCATGACAATACGGACAACCATTTTGCATGAAAAAGACCACCAGGCGACGGCCAGCCTTGTCAGCCTCGCTCAGGTCATCACGCAAATCCAGGAAACTGTCCTTGAACCAGGCAGGATATTCTGTTTCCGCGGCACCATAGAATTTACCTTCTTTTTCTTCCGCCGCCACACTACCACTCAGCAAAAACAAACCACCAAGTAACACTGCCAGCCATCGTTGTTGTATGCACCTGTACATTATGGACTCCTCGAATTTCTCATTGTTGTCTGTATAAATTACTTCATTGGACAAGCGTTATGCGGATTTGCTCCGATAAATAAAAGTACGCCGGCTTAACCGACCAGTTGCGCAAAACCAATCTGCTGCAGCTTTTTCGCGGCCAATTTATTGGCATACTTCAACGCGGCCGGTAATGCCTGGCCACTGAGTAGGCTATGAATCACACCGGCATTAAAGGTATCACCAGCACCAACGCTGTCACAAACACGAGTGATTGGCTGCGCCACTTCGTATAGATCCGCTCCATCACCGGTACGCGCATAAGCGCCCTGCTCTCCCCAGGCGCATATCATCATGGCATCGCTGCTCCGGGTTTGAACCTGATCAAACAACTGACTGGCCGTGCGGCAATCGTGTATCCGCGCATATGCCCGCGAAAATAACAGCACATCCGCCAGGCCAAACAACTGCTCGATGCCAGGGCGGTCTTTCTCAACTTCAATGGAAATCGGCTGATCGACCCGGACCCGGTGTAACTGTTCGAGCATCTGCGTGAGCTGAGACAGGTTGCGGCCCTCGAAATGAAACCAGTCATATTCCGCGAGCGGTATACCGGCAAAGGCCCTCGCCTCCATTTCCGGTAAATCCCGGTAATGGACAATGGTCCGTGAACCGGATTGCAAGTTGTGGGTAATGCAGGAAAGTGGGCAGACACTGTTTGAAATTATCTGGCTGTAACGTGTTTCGATCCCGTCACGGGCCAGCTCTGCAGCCAGTTGCTGGCCGAAGACATCGTCCGCCAGGTTACCGGCAAAACTGACCTGGTGCCCATGCTGAGCCAGCACGACAGCGGTGTTGGCCGCATTCCCTCCGCGCTGGAATCGTTGAGCGGTGGCGCGAAGCTCCTCATCTTCCGCGGGGTAGTGATCCACACTATGTACAATAT
>JBECKZ010000157.1:0-15614 GCA_040235555.1 Thiohalomonadales bacterium
CAGCCAGCTGCAGCACCCCTTCTTCGATCAGACCCCATTCCAATGGATCGGTCTGATGACTCATAAACCAATTACCGAAGATTACGTGCCCCTGTTTCCCTGGTTCGGGGTCGTGTTGCTGGGGATCTTCTTCGCACGCTGGTCGTATACCGCCCAACATTTCCCCCTGTTTAGCCATTGGCGCAGTCACCTGGCCGTTTTCAGGGGGATACGATTTGCCGGGCGCCATTCCCTACTTATATATATGGTGCATCAACCTATCTTTATTGGCAGTCTGTACCTGGTCCACAAACTGACCACGGCATAACCATAAGCGAATTTCGCAAGCGGTGGCCGGACACCGTATACTTAACCGGTTACATTGCACAATTGCCCAAAGGACGGCCTTGTTCAAACACGTTTCCAGTCTCAGCTGCCTGTGCCTGATCGGCCTGCCCATAGCGGCGGTTGCGCAGGAAGCCGCCAGCCAAAGCGATGCCCTGTGCCCACCTGGCTATAAGCTGGTTATCCCCAAGCCTGACAAGTCATTACTCAACGACCAAAGTACTCACGTCGATGCCGACACCGCCACGGTCGACAGCCAGACAGTGACGCGCTTCAGCGGAAAGGTTGTTATTCGCCAGGCCGACAAACAACTCAATGCCGATCAGGTCACATACGATCGACGCAACGATACTCTGGATGCACAGGGGAATATCGTGTTCACTGCCGGTGAGATGCAGGTCAAGGGTGATCAGGCGCATATGAATTTACAGAGCAGCCAGGGCACCATTGATAACGCTGATTACCAGACCGGCACGGTCAATGGACGCGGCAAGGCCAAACAGATCAAGATCAAAAGTAAACAAAAGTTAAGCCTGGAACAAGCCAGTTATACGACCTGTCCCCGTGATCATGTTGCGTGGCAATTACGCGCCGATGAGATTAACCTCAATAATGAAAACCACCAGGGCACTGCTAAAAACATGGTGCTGGAGGTGGGGCATGTGCCGGTTTTGTATCTGCCGTATATCCGTTTTCCTATCGGCGAGGAACGCCTGTCCGGTTTCCTGTATCCGGCATTTGCCAGTTCGGAAAAGAACGGAACAGAGGTTTCCGTCCCCTATTACTGGAACATTGCGCCGAACATGGATGCCACCATCACACCACATAACTTCAGTAAACGTGGACTGATGCTGGAAAATGAGTTTCGTTATCTCACCCCCAAGAGCACAGGCAAATTCGAACTGGACCACATGAATGCGGACACCCTTTACGGCGGTGACCGCACCAAATTCGACTGGAATCATACCGGCATGGAAGATGCCGGCTGGTCAAGTAATGCGGATTTTCATTATGTCAGTGACGTCCAGTACCTGGATGATTTCTCCAGTAGTCTCAGCACTTCCAGCGTAACCTCCCTGAACCGCTTAGGCAGGCTCACTTATAACCAGAGCAAATACATCTTTTCTGCTGCCTTACAGGATCACCAGACAATCTCCGGTGATGTGCCGTACAAACGACTGCCACAATTGACTTTCAACACGCGCCTCGCCAACGTGGATAACAGCTGGAATTACGATCTCAGTTCTGAACTTGTTAACTTCGATCATCGCGACCCGACCAAGGTGGTTGGCCAGCGGGTCAAGCTCAGTCCCTACCTGGCCTATCCCATCGTCAAGGATGCCGGGTTTTTCAAACCCAAACTGACCCTGAATTACCTGCAATACAATCTCGATCACGTGAGCAGCACAACACAACCCCAGCAACCCGATATCTCCGTACCTGTGTTCAGCCTCGATACCGGGATTTATCTGGATCGTGACACCAGTATAGGTGACACCAAATTACTGCAAACTCTGGAACCACGGCTGTACTACCTGTATGCCCCGTATCGTGATCAAAGCCAGTTACCGGTGTTCGACACCGCGCTGACCACCTTCAGTCAGTCGTTGTTATTCTCGGAAAACCGTTTCAGCGGTAACGATCGCATCGGCGATGCGAACCAGGTCACCGCCGCCATTACGACCCGGTTTTATCGTCAGGACAATGGCGCCGAGCTGTTCAGTACCACCATCGGCCAGATCTTTTATTTCCGCGACCGCGAAGTGGTTTTACCCGGCCAGACCGTGGCGACGGCGAACCGCTCCAATTACATTGGCACAGTCACTTTCAACCCCAACCCCGACTGGAGCCTCGGCGGTGACTGGCAGTACAACCCGGATACCAAGCACACCGAGGTAGGCAACGCCCGGATCCAGAATCGACCCGGCCCGGGGCGGGTCATCAACCTGGAATACCGCTTTACCCGGGATCAACTGCGCACCGAAGGGCTCTCCTTCGCCTGGCGCATCAACCCCCGCTGGCAGGTACTGGGGGGCACCCAGTACGACCTGCTGAACAGGCACCGGCTACAGAATTTCTTCGGTCTGAGCTACGATTCCTGCTGCTGGGGTATCCGTCTTGTCTCGGGCGAGCGCTTCGACAAACTGGTCAATAATGACCCCAACAACCCACGCTACGAACACGCGATTTACCTCGAATTCGTGCTCAAGGGCCTGTCCAGCGTGGGCTCAGGAAAAGACATCGATACCCTGGTGAAAAATGGTATCCTAGGCTATTCGCAATAAACCCCTGCAGGAACGAATCGGATGAAATCCCTGTATTACCTCCCACTAGGTTTAGGCCTGGTATTCGCACTATTCAATAGCAGCCAGGCTGACACCCGGCCACAGGACGTCGAACTGGACCGGGTCGTGGCCATCGTCAACAACGACGTGATCACCAGCAGCGAGCTAGCTGACAGGATTGCCCAGATCAAACAGCAACTCACCCTGAAACATACCCAGCTGCCACCGGATAACGTCCTGCGCAAACAAATCCTGGACCGCATGATCCTGGACGAGATCCAGTTGCAGATGGCCAAGACCGCCGGGGTCCGCGTGGATGACGAACAACTCAATCACGTCATCACCAATATCGCCAAACAAAACTCGATGACCCTGGAACAGTTTCGTCAGTTCCTGGAAAGCCAGGGCTATCCGTTTGCCAAATTCCGCGAAGAAATCCGCAAGGAAGTCATCATCGGTCAGTTGCGCAAAAACAAAGTAGACAACCAGGTCTATGTCAGCGAACAGGAAGTGAACAACCAGCTGAAGAAACTGGGCAATCAGAATGACCTCGACAACCAATACCACCTGGCGCAGATCCTGATCCCGATCCCTGAATCCGCCCAGCCCAATGAGATCGAGGCCGCCAAGCAAAAGGCGGAAGACGTGTATAACCAGCTTAATTTCGGTGCCGACTTTGCCAAGACTGCGGTCAGCGTGTCAGCCGATCAGCATGCCCTGCAGGGCGGTGACCTGGGCTGGATCAAGCAAGGCCAGTTACCTACAGTATTTGCCGACATCGTCCCAACAATGAAGCCTGGTGAGATTACCAAACCGGTTCGCAGCGCCAGCGGCTTTCACATTCTCAAATTGATCGAGACCCGCAAGCAGGATCAAAAACACGTGGTGGAACAGACCCTGGCCCGCCATATCCTGATCAAAACCAGCGCGATCATGAGCAGCGAGGACGCCAAACAAAAACTCGAACGCATCCGCAATGAAATTATCTCGGGTCATGACTTTGCTACCGTCGCCCGCGCCAGCTCCGATGACACCGGTTCGGCGGCAGACGGTGGCAACCTCGGTTGGGTCAGCCCGGGCACGATGGTGCCGGAATTCGAGGAAGAGATGAACAAACTCAAACCCGGTGAGATCAGCCAGCCGTTCCAGACACGCTTCGGCTGGCACATCGTGCAGGTCCTGTCGCGTCGCAAATTCGATGATACCAAGGCCTATCTGCGCCTGCAGGCACACAACCAGATCCAGCAACGCAAGGTCGAGGAAGAAACTGAAAACTGGTTGCGACGCATTCGTGACGAGGCCTACGTCCAGATCGTAAAACAATAAGCCGAGCAGGTTGCCTGCATATGCGCATGCTGCCCCTGGTCATTACCCCCGGCGAACCCGCTGGTATCGGTCCGGACCTGGTATTGCGCCTTGCGCAACAAACACCGGCACATCCCGTTGTCGTCATCGCCAGTCGGGATCTGTTACGCGAACGCGCACACCAACTCGGCCTCGACATCAGCCTTTACGACTACGATGCCAGCGAACGCCTCCAGCCCATACGCGGTGAACTCTGTGTCTGGCATGTCGATCTCAATGCGCCAGTGCAGGCTGGCACACTCAATCCCGCCAACGCCGATTACGTGTTACAAAGCCTGCGTCTGGCAACGCAAGGCTGTCTGGATAAACAATTCGCTGCGCTGGTCACCGGTCCGGTCCACAAGGGTGTGATCAACCACGCCGGTTACCCCTTTTCCGGTCACACCGAGTACCTGGCAGAATTATCCGATGTGCCATTACCCGTGATGATGCTGGTCACCGAGGGCCTGCGCGTGGCCCTGGCTACCACCCATCTCCCCTTACGCAAGGTATGTGAGGCAATCACGCCGGAACTGATCGAACAGTGTCTGCGTATCCTGCAACGGGATCTGCAAACCAAGTTTGGTATCGCGACACCGCGCATCAGTGTCTGCGGCCTGAATCCGCACGCAGGTGAAGACGGGCATCTGGGCCGTGAAGAGATCGACATTATCAATCCCATACTTAACCAGTTACGCAAAGAAGGCATGCAACTGAACGGACCGTTACCCGCCGACACGGCCTTCACGCAGGACAAGATGCAACAGACCGATGCCTACCTGGCGATGTACCACGATCAGGGTCTGGCCGTACTCAAACACATCGGTTTCGGCAAGGCGGTGAATATCACCCTGGGCCTGCCGTTTATCCGCACCTCGGTCGATCACGGCACCGCACTGGAACTGGCTGGCACTGGCCGGATTGACGACAGCAGCCTGCATGCTGCGATTACCGCTGCGCTGCAAATGATCAGTAGCCAGTGACATGTCACACAATTTCAACAGACCGCGCAAACGTTTCGGCCAGCACTTTCTGCACGATACGCATGTCATCGATCGCATCCTCCAGGCCATCAAGCCGCAAGCCGAAGATCAACTGATCGAGATCGGACCCGGGCGCGGCGCACTTACCCTGCCCTTACTCGAACAGGTCAGGCAACTGGCGATCATCGAGATCGATCGCGACCTGATCCAGTACTGGCAATCCCGGCAACTCGCTAACCTGACAATCCATGCCAGCGATGCCTTGAAGATCGATTACTGCAGTTTGCAAAACGATCCGCAACGCAAACTGCGCATCGTCGGTAACCTGCCGTACAATATTTCCACCCCGATCCTGTTTCACCTGTTTGAACACCTACGCTGCATCGAAGACATGCATTTCATGTTGCAGAAAGAAGTGGTGGATCGCATGTGTGCCGCTGCCGGCAGTCCGGACTATGGCCGCCTCAGCGTTATGGTGCAGTTTTATTGCGAGGTACAAAAATTATTCGATGTTGGCGCCGGCGCATTCACGCCGCCGCCCAGGGTGGAATCCAGCATCGTGCGCCTGCGCCCGCATGCACCGGGAAAATACGATGTCGATCAAAACACCCTGCAACAACTGGTGAGCCAGGCCTTCAGTCAACGCCGCAAGACTCTGCGCAACAGCCTCAAATCATGGTTCAGTGCCGAACAAATCCAGACTATTGGAATTGACCCCGGCATACGCCCGGAACAACTCGACCTCGCCGCCTTTATCAAACTGGCGCAACACGCACACCAATGAACCGGGGCTCAACGCCGTATCCCCTTCATTTTCAGTTGTTTTGACGAAAATTTAAAATCCAGATCAATGAAAGGACAATTTAACTTGCGTATGATTGTCATAAACGAATAATCAAAACCGCAAGGAGCCATGCATGACCCGCAGCACCCGACTCGTTCTGATCAGCATCATTGCCGTTGTTGCGATCATTGCGCTGGCTTCCTGGCTCAAGCGGCCCAAACCCATCCCGGTCCTGCTCGGCAAAGTCGAAATGGGTGAAGTTCAGCGCACCGTGACCAATACTCGTGCCGGTACCTTAAAGGCCTGTCGCCGCGCCAAGCTTTCCCCCTCCATCGGTGGCCAGATTGCCAATTTACCCGTCCATAAAGGCGACACCGTCAAGGCCGGACAGGTACTGTTCGAAATCTGGAATGACGATTTACGTGCGCAATTGCAACTGACCAAGGACGATTACCTGGCCACTAAGTCACGTGCCCGGGAAGCCTGCGTGAGCGCCGATGTGGCGGAACGCGATTACAAACGCTTGTTGGCCCTGCGCAAAAAGGGCCTCGCTTCGGAAGAAAGCATCGATCAAGCCAGGGGCCAGGCCGAGGCTAAACGTGCCGCGTGCGATGCCGCCAACTCTACCATCGAAGTCAGCCGCGCCCGCATCGATGTCGCCCAGGCCGCGCTGGATCGCACGCGCCTGGTTGCGCCTTTCGATGGCATCATTGCCGAGGTCAACGGTGAACTGGGTGAATTCGTCACGCCATCCCCCATCGGCATCCCTACACCACCGGCCATTGATCTGATCGATCGCAGTTGCCTGTATGTGGAGGCCCCCATTGATGAGGTGGATGCACCGGAGATCAAAGTGGGCATGCCTGCCAACATTTCACTCGATGCTTTCGGCAAAAAATATTTTAAAGGCAGGGTGCGCCAGATTGCGCCGTATGTCGCCGATGTGGAAAAACAGGCGCGCACCGTCGATATCGAAGTGGATTTTTTATCAGAAAAAGACAAAGCCAATATGCTGCCCGGTTACAGTGCCGACGTGGAAGTGATACTCGATACCCGGCAACACACCCTGCGTATCCCGACCGAGGCCTTGCTGGAAGGCAACCGTGTGTATGTCTACGACCCCTCGGATCACACCATCAGCGAAACCCCGGTCAAGACAGGCCTCAGCAACTGGCAGTACACCGAAATCACCGACGGTCTGGAGGCAGGACAACAGATCGTGACCTCCATCGATCGTGAAGGTCTCAAGGACGGTGCCGTCGTCAAACTCGATACGAGTAATCGCTAAGCAGCACACGCCATGATCAACTTACAACAGATACACCGTAATTTTCAGGTAGGCGATCAGGTTGTGCACGCCCTGGATAACATCAATCTGGAAATAGACCAGGGTGAATACGTGTCCGTGATGGGTCCATCAGGTTCCGGCAAATCCACCTTGTTAAATCTACTTGGCCTGCTCGACCGGCCCAGCTCCGGCCAGTACTTTCTCAACGATCGCAATGTCACGGAATTGAGCGAACAGGAAACCGCACGCACCCGCAACCAAAACATTGGCTTCGTGTTTCAGGCCTTCCATCTCATCCCGCGGCTGACCGCGGCGGAAAATATCGAACTACCATTGGTTCTCGCCGGGATCGAACCCGCGCAACGCAAACCCAGGGTAGCGGCAGCGCTGGAAAGTATGCACCTCACCGATCGCGCACACCACAAGCCGGATCAATTATCCGGTGGCCAACGTCAACGTGTCGCCATCGCCCGCGCCACCATCACCGAACCAACGGTCCTGCTGGCAGATGAACCCACTGGCAATCTCGATCAAAAATCCGGCCACGACGTGATCGAAACCCTGGAGGCCCTCAATCAACGTGGTATCACCCTGGTTGTGGTAACCCATGACCTTGCTATCGGCGATCGTTCGCAGCGTCAGATCAAGATGCTCGATGGTCGAATACAGTTCGATACCAACAAGTCGACTGCCCATGATCCTGGCCCGTGATGTCATCGGCTATGGCTGGACTGCATTAAAGGGATATCGCAGCCGCACCTTCCTCATGCTGCTGGCGATGACCATCGGTGTTGCCGCGGTATTGATGCTGACTGCTTTGGGCGAAGGCGCGCGCCGTTATGTGCGCAACGAGTTTGCCTCGCTTGGCACCAATCTCGTGATCATCCTGCCCGGGCGCAGCGAGACCGCCGGGATGGGCATGGGCACCATGACCGCGGTGACACCACGCGATCTCACGCTCGATGACGTACAGGCATTGCTGCGCAATTCGCATATCGCACGTATCGCGCCCATGAACGTGGGTTCTGCGGAGATCTCCTGGCAAGGGCGCAAACGCGAAGTGCCGGTACTGGGATCAACGCACGAGCTGTTGGAAGTTCGCCATTGGGAAATGGCACAGGGCAGCTTCCTGCCCAAGGGTGACTGGAATCGACCGACCCCGGTATGTGTCATCGGCGCCAAGGTGCGTAACGAGATCTTCGGTGCCCACGCCGCGCTCGGGCAATGGGTACGCCTGGGCGAAAACCGCTATCGTGTCATCGGCATCATGGGTTCCGAAGGCCGTTCCATCGGTGTTGATGTGCAGGATGTGGTGATCATCCCGGTGGCCTCGGCACAACAGTTATTTAATGTCCCGTCATTGTTTCGCGTACTGATTGAAGCCAAGACCCGTGCGGTCATTCCCAAGGTGATTAAATTCACCGAAGACACTATCCAGGCCCGCCACCAGGGTGAACGGGATGTCACCGTCATTACCCAGGATGCGGTCCTTGCCACTTTCGATCGCATACTCGGTGCCCTGACCTATTCCGTCGGCGGCATCGCTGCCATTAGCCTTGGGGTCGCGGGTATCCTGATCATGAACGTGATGCTCATCGCCGTGTCACAACGTACCGCCGAGATCGGTTTGCTCAAGGCACTCGGGGCCTCCGGGCGTACGATTGAAATATTGATCCTGAACGAG
The DNA here is from genome assembly GCA_040235555.1 of Thiohalomonadales bacterium. GTDB lineage: Bacteria > Pseudomonadota > Gammaproteobacteria > UBA6429 > Thiohalophilaceae > RI-92. The sequence continues at coordinate 8,693 of JBECKZ010000157.1, forward strand.
GCGCTGTTGTTATCTACCCTCGGGGGTATCGTGGGTCTGGTTATCGGCCAACTCGGTGCCTGGGCACTCCGCGTTGCTTTGCCGCAAATGGAGGCCTACCCACCGGACTGGGCGATGGCTGCCTCCATGCTGGTTGCGATCGTCACCGGTGCGCTGTTCAGTTTATTGCCGGCTCGCAAGGCCGCGCGTCTGGATCCGGTGATGGCCTTATCGAGGCATTGATATGCTGATCAATGACTTTATCAAGCTGACCGGCACCTCCTTGCTCGCGCACAAACTGCGCAGCTTTCTCACCCTGCTCGGGATTGCCATTGGAATCACCGCAGTCGTATTGCTCACCTCCATTGGTGAAGGCATTCATCGTTTTGTCCTGGATGAATTTACCCAGTTCGGGACCACCCTGGTGGCGATCAATCCGGGCAAGACCACCACGCATGGCATGAGCATGGGTGTTTTTGGCACAGTGCGACCGTTATCTATCAACGATGTTGAGGCCTTGAAACGCATGCCACTGGCCAAGGCCGTGGTCGGCTTCGTGCAGGGCAATGCCGAAGTGGAAGGCAACGACCGCACACGCCGCACAACCATTTACGCAACGAGTCCCGCTTTTCCCGAGGCATTTACCATGCCCGTGCAATCCGGCAAATTCCTCCCGCCCGACGATCCCAACGCACCGCGCGCTTTCGCCGTGCTCGGTCACAAGGTCCGGGAGGAATTGTTCGGCAACAAGAATCCACTCGGGCAACGTATTCGCATCGGTGGCAATCGTTTTCGCGTGATCGGGGTCATGGCACCCAAGGGCGAGGTCCTCGGCTTCGACCTGGATGATACCGTGTACATTCCCATGCAACGCGGACTCGACCTGTTCAATCGCGATGGTCTGATCGAAATCGACGTGATGTACCACGAAGGTACTAACGTCGATACGGTCGTGAAAGGCATCAAGCGTATCCTGATCGCGCGCCACGGCCGTGAAGACTTCACTATCACCACCCAGCAACAAATGCTCGACGTACTGGGCTCGATCCTAGATGTACTGACCTTTGCCGTCGGTGCCATCGGCGGAATCTCACTGCTGGTCGGCGGCATCGGCATTATCACCATCATGACCATCAGCGTCACCGAACGCACTTCGGAGATCGGCCTGATCCGTGCGCTTGGCGCCAAACAATCACAAGTGCTGTCATTGTTCCTTGGCGAAGCTGTGGTGCTCTCTGCGATTGGTGGTGTTGCCGGCCTGGTATTCGGTATCGGTATCGGCCAACTATTGAGTGTTGTCATCCCGGCGTTACCCGTGCATACACCGATCACTTTCGTGGTCCTGGCCGAAAGCATTGCCGTCATCATCGGCCTTGCCGCCGGCGTCATCCCCGCTCGCCACGCCGCACGGCTTGACCCGGTGGAGGCGCTACGGGCGGAATGATAATCACCACCTAACTGTACATGCCTTAGTAAATAGGACATTATTAAACAGCATCCATATGCTCAGCTTTATCGGGTATCATAAGGACGGCGTTCCAATTCGGTAGCTAATCGCTGCCTATCTACATCACTGAAATGCACCAAATTAAGAGAAAAAATATGTCAGAAAGAATAAGCAAACATTACGACAATGATTATTTTGACTGGCAGTCATCCGTTGGTGAGTTTGGTGGCTGGGCAAATAAGACGAAATTTTCAGAATACATATCGAAAGATGATGTTGTCCTGGACTTTGGGTGTGGAGGCGGGTTTTTACTAAAAGCCATTAATTGCAGGAAAAGGGTTGGTGTTGAAATTAATCCATCAGCAGCAGAAGAAGCAAAAAACAACGGGGTTGAAATCTACAAAAGCGCTGAAGATATTCCTGATGAATATGTTAGTGTAATAATCTCAAATAACGCTTTAGAACATACATTGCGACCTTTGGATGAGTTGAAAACGCTCTATAAAAAGCTCAAGCCAGGTGGAAAAATTATTTTTGTCGTCCCCTGTGAGTCCATTTCATTTTCTTACAAGCCAAAAGATATCAACCATCATCTTTATAGCTGGAGCCCTATGTGCATAGGCAATATGTTCACGGAGGCGGGCTATTCTTTAATTGAGTCAAGACCATACATTCACAAATGGCCACCCAAGTACAGACTCATTGCCAGAATTGGCGGAAGAAGCCTGTTTGAGCTTGCCTGTCGCATTTATGGAAGAATCGAACGTTCCTGGTTCCAGGTTCGTGCAATCGGAGAAAAACTCACATAACACTTTCGAACAGCAAGCAGTTCTGCTCGGCTTTCCTCGTCATAGTGTTTTTTCTGACGGCGATATGCAGAATAACCAAACCCGCACTCCGGTACGAGTTCCTGGCCGACTATTGTTGATGTCGGTCGGGCAACAGATCCAGTGGACTGGTCACCGTTACCCCCGGTTTGTTGAGAACATGGGTGTAGATCATTGTCGTCGAAACGTCGGCATGACCGAGTAACTCCTGCACGGTGCGGATATCGTAGCCGGATTCCAGTAAATGTGTTGCGAATGAATGCCTAAGCGTGTGACAGTTGACTCGCTTGGATAAACCAATTTTATCTGCGGCTCTTTTTACATGTTTTTGCAGAACCGATTCATGCAAATGATGGCGCCGTATCACACCTGAACGGGGATCCTCGGAAATCGTGGTGGCTGGAAAGACATATTGCCAGCGATATTCCTTGGGCGCATTGGGATATTTGCGTGCCAAAGCATCCGGTATAAAAACAGCACCAAAACCTTTGGCCAAATCCCCCTCATGCATCCTACGAACTTTATCAAGTTGCACCTCCAAGGATTCGAGCAGTTTGGCTGGCAATGGTACTACCCGATCCTTACCACCCTTGGTATTTCGCACCATGATGTGGTGATATCCAAAATCTACGTCCAGTATGCGCAAGCGAACACACTCCATCAGGCGCATACCGCAACCATATAGCAAGTTGGCCATCAAACACCGTTCAGGATTTTCAACCGCCTGCAGCAAGCGCGACACTTCATCCCGCGTCAAAACCAGTGGCAGTTTACGAGGTTTTTTTGAGTGTCTGAATATACCAATATCGCCAATCTCCATGGCAAGAACTTGCTTGTAAAAAAATATCAAGGCATTGAGTGCCTGTGACTGTGTACTGCTGGAGACATTACGATTGATTACCAGATGTTCCAGATACCTTCCAATCTGCTGTAAATCCAGTTGCGCAGGATCCTGCGTCTCATTAAAGGCGATATATCGTGCCAACCATTCTGAATATGTCTTTTCGGTACGGATGGAATAATTGCGCATTCGTATCTCAACCATCAAGCGTTCGAAATGGTGTGGGAACATTTTACTGACCCTAGAAAGAAGGCTATTTGAGGCTTCATATTTCGCAGTCAATTGTTTACGAACACGCTCACCGGTATCACGTGCAAGCGTGGCATGTTCAGGTGTCAAACCTGTAGCGTCCAGAATGCGATCTTGCCAGGGAAAGGTTTTTGCCCATTCGGCAAGAACAATATCGGAAAAAAGTATCTGTAAGGATTTTATAATTTGCTGATATTGCCAGTCGTGTAACTGAGGTTGACGTGACATCGCATCAAGATAATCTTCAACCTGCTGCGCGGTATGCTCAGCCAGACGCACATGCTCATGTGCCTTGATATAGCGCTCGGCATGCCGAACATACCAACGTACAGCCTGTGGCTTGATGCCATAACTTTTTGTTTTACAGATGAATTTGTCCCAGAAACGGGCAATCTTATCGTCACTCATAACGCCGTCCTTGTGCAATTTGTAAAATTTGGTGTCGAGATATCCGTATCCCGAAGTTAAATATGCCAGACTCTATAAAAATGTACAATAATTAAACAGCGTCCGTATTTTCAGCTTTATCCGGTATTATACGGATGGCGGTCTAATACGGTAAATTACCGCCGTCTGTCTAAATAACTGTTAGGCAATAATAATGAACAATAAGTACGAAGAAATAATTATGTGTGAGGCGCCAGAAGATGAGGGGATCATTCATATTAAAGTAATTGCATTACCCTATAACGATCCAGTTGAGTTCAATACAGAAGAAGCAAGGGAATTTGCACAAAAAATTCTCTCTGCTGCCGATGAAATTGAAAAGAAATGGAAATAAATAGCAAAGCTTCGAATTTTAAATATTAGGTTGAAGAAATGAACCAATATTGTAGGTGCATATTTCATACAAATAGTAAATTGCCTAACAAGTGCATTGAGTCATTCGCTTCGCTCATTGGGACGCTCAAAAGCGTTGCTTTTTCGCGCCCCTCATGCAAACGTTATGTGTCATAAATCATGAAAGAAGATGTAAAAGAGGTAATAGTAGGCATCAGTGTAGTAATCGCTGTAATTGCCTTGGTAGCGTATATTGCTGGCGTTTATGGACTGATTTATGTTGGAGTGACTGTAGTTGTTGGAATGTTCGCTTATTTCCTATTTACTAGAAAATCAAAAGTAGCAAAAGTTGGCGCAGTTCTGATATTTCCAGAAATACTTACAAAAATATTAATGCCAAAAAGAACGAAACAAGCAATAAAGAATTTAGAGAAAAAAGGAAATGACACATAACAAGCGGGTCAAGTTAGCTCCCTTCGGTCGCTGGGACCGCCAAAAAGCGGCGGCCCCTTACCCTAATCGTTATGTGTAAATAATGAAGAAGACCATTATTCAATTAGTTATCGTAGTGGTAATAACAACTGTATTTGTACTGCTCATGGAAAATTCTAGTAGCACACAAATACAAAATATTATTTTTAAGTTCTATTTGCCTGGTGAGTTCATCTTGGTAAATATGCTTGGTGGGTTTCATGGTGCGCCGCAGTGGAGTCTTTATTTGGGTATATTTTTTCAAAATATCATTATTTGGCTGTTCCTTCGTTATGGCGCAAGATTAGTTAGCAATGTTAAAAACATCAAAAACACATAACAAATCATTCAAAAACGCAGGGCAAAAAGCCGCCCTGCTCGGACGCCGCAAAAGGCGCGGCGCCGTTTAATTCAAACGTTAGGGCTGCTATGGATATACGAACATACTCTGAAGACAGCGCTAGGGAAATTGCTGACTTGTTTCACCAATCTGTTCATGCAATTGACTCCTCCTTGTATTCATCAGAGCAAAAAGAAGCATGGGCACCTACCCCTGTCGATTATGAGCATTGGGCTAAGCGACTGAATGCAAAAAAACCATTTATCGCATTTATCGAAGGTCGTGTCGCGGGCTTTATAGAATTAGATGCAGATGGTCATATTGACTGCACTTATACTCACCCTGACTTTCAGGGAAGAGGTGTTGCATCCAGCCTGTATGAGCGCTTGCTCACTGAAGCATGGGAGAAAAATATCAAGCGCTTATACGTTGAAGCATCGCTTGTTGCCAAGTCGTTCTTTGAGCATCGTGGTTTCTCTATGGTCAAGAAGAATGAGGTTCATAGAAATGGGGTGACCTTAGTCAATTTTACAATGGAAAAGTATCTTAGCCCTAACAATCAAATACAGCCGACCGCTAACGCGTCGGCTGATTAGAGCGTTAGCTATTCAAAGATAATGAATTTCAGTAATACGAAATCAGTAAGCATAGTTCTAGTTGTAGTTGGTACCTTATATTCTTTTGTGGTTGCGTATCTTGGAATTAGATGTGTAGGGCTAGAATGTATCGGTTGGGCCGTATCTGGGTCAATAATAACTTATGGTGGTTATCCGTGGAGTCTATTAGATCAGCTGTTACCAAATGACTTTCTTCTTTCCCCAGAACGAACTGGTATATGGAAGGATCCTTCAACACAATTGCATTTCTGGCCTGCGTTTTTTATTCGTTATATCGGGTTTATAATTAATCTTTGGATTTTAGGAATTATTTTTAGAAAATTTTTTAAATATTTAAGGAATAAACATGCAATTCAAAAATATAGCTAACAAGCACATCCAGGCGACGGCAAAAATCGCCGCGCCTGATACATATCGTTAGGTGTTAATAGAACACAATGGAATATATCGATGTCACATGGCACCACAAAAATAACGATGATCCAGTTCGACTCGTCTCGGAAATAGGAAACAATCGATACGAAGTAAGGAAATTAGAGTTTTTCCCAAATGGAAAAGTGGGTTATGCATCTGAGGGAATATCTAGTGCTAATACTAGGTTGGGTGAGGCTCCAGTACCAGAATTAGAAGAAATAAATTCTGATCCTCAGTTCACCGGTAAATTTATTAGTTATGAAGAATTTGAGCAATTGTGGAGTAGTTATGTACAGCGAAACACCTAACAACCGGGTCGAGAGCGCCCTATCGGGCTCGGACCTCGGGGTCGCTTCGCACCCCTCGGCCGCTCACCCGAATCGTTAGGGCGCAAAAGAATCCAGAAATATGCCGATCAAGATACGAGATAAAAATAATAATGAATTAGCGTGGCTCTGTAATGACGACTGGGAATTACCAGTCCAGTTACAAGCTTTGGAAGAGTGGGTTAAAAATAAAGACAATAATGGTGGTTGTTCGGCAGATATTGGGTATGCGCCTAGGCCGGGGGCTTTTGGTGGAGGTGGAAAAATGTCAATTGAAACCATTAAAAAGATGGCAGAGATTGAACTGGAAGTATATTTTTCAGAATATCCACCTTCAGATGAGAGTGAAGATATTGAGTAAAAATGCCCTAACAAATTGCTCAATCCGTTCGCTTACGCTCACTTGGACGCTTCGCCGCATGGCGGCTCGCGCCATTTAGCAAAACGTTAGGCATATAAATGAATTCAGGAATTTACATAGTTCGCTTATTAAATGATGAGCCTATGCCTGTTACACGTGATCCTCGTTATGTAGAAATATGTGCCAGGGTTAATAAAGAGAATATCAAAGTAGGTAAAGCCATAGACTTTAATGTAAGGCGAGAAAACTACATTAAAGACTTCGATGAAC
>JBECKZ010000163.1:0-3082 GCA_040235555.1 Thiohalomonadales bacterium
CTGAAATAGTCATGTACAGGGCGGATTTGGTCATCGGCTCCTTAATGCTCTTGACCGGGGCGGCTGCCGCTTTCTTTGCTACAGCCTTCTTTTTCGCTTTTTTCTTTGTTGCCATTAGTTACTCCTAATTCTATTTTGGTTAGGTTGAGTCATGCACAGGCGTTGTTAACGTCGCCTGGACATGCTTGTTACTCAAGAAAACAATAACCGGTAACTGAAATTACTGTTTTCTTAATTGTTGTTACAATAGCATACTCTTCGTCATTTTGTAGGGTAAATATAGCGTTTTTTTGTGTCAAAGGTGGAAAAAACCCTTAAAATACAGGCTCAGATGCACCTAACGGATCTTGCCGATCATGTAAATATGCATTTCGGCCTTATATAGCAGCAAAATATGGTCAAAACGATTTATATCAATGTGGACAGACAGGGATTGCATTCCGTGACAAGGCAGGTCGAGGCGGTTGTGCGGGAGGCTCGGCAACAGGAAGGTTTGTGTACCCTGTTCATTCGGCATACCTCGGCCAGTCTGCTGATTCAGGAAAATGCCGACCCGTCTGCCCGTCATGATCTTGAGGCATGGCTTAACCGGCTGGTGCCGGAAAATGATCCGCATTATACCCATACCCTCGAGGGTGCCGATGATATGCCGGCTCACATCAAGTCTGCCCTGACTGCCACCAGTTTATCGATTCCGATCCAGGCAGGTGCGCTGGCGCTGGGAACCTGGCAAGGTATCTATTTGTGGGAACACCGGCATGGACGTGGCCGGCGCGAACTCGTGATCCATATTGGCGGGTAAGTTTGGCGTGGCAAATACGAACTACTGGTCTGTCTGTCGTCGCACGGAAGTCGCCGATCCAGGTTGCCACGAATTCGTGCTTAAACTTGGTGACAAAATGTTCACGGGTTTTATCGTGCACTGGCAGGGCCAGTGGTATGCCTATCAAAACTGTTGTCCACACACCGGTGTGAGCTTGAACTGGCTACCCAACCAGTTTTTTGATCCGGGGCAGGAGTACCTGATGTGTGGTTTGCATGGCGCATTGTTTCAGCCGCAGGATGGCTTATGCATTTACGGCCCTTGTGTAGGCCGCTCACTGACACGTCTAACCGTGTTGGAGCGTGGGGATGAGATTGTCCTTAATTGCGCAGAACTTGCTACTGGTTGAACCTCCGGCGGGGCCGGATGCACCTGCTATAGTCATTATCCCTGCAGCTAATATTGCACACACTTGGGACTATTTACCTGCTTGAGGGATTGACCTTACCACACGGCATTTGTTTGTCATGATACGGATTGTGATTCCCACCTTCTGGCACCACAAACAACCGATGCAGCGCTTCGGTAGCCTGCGGGTTTAAAAGGATTGCGTGTGCTCAGGCCGTCAAGGCGTGGGCCATTTCCTTTAATGTATCGCCGCCGGTCAGCACTTCATCCATAATCAAAAATACCTGTTCTTCTTCCAGACCGAGGTATTCGAGTAATTCCGGTGGTATTTCATCACTATCAGCATCCGACATGTTGTGCATTTTCAACAACCGTTCTGACAGATTAAGCAAGCGAACATATACGGCATGCGACCCGTGGTAATCCAGGTTATGGTGTTGTTCCACGCTGATGATCAATTCGTCCGGCATCCGCCAGGCCTGCATCAACCAGGCGCCGAGTTCGTTATGCGTTACCCCGAGCAGGCGTTTCTCGATCTGGAGCACAGACTGATCCGGATTGGCAGCGATCATTTTATTCAGCCAGGCATGCTCGTTTTTGAAAAACAGATTGAGTGTCAGAAACCCGATGTCATGTAACAAGCCAGCCAGATAGGCTATCCCGGGCTTCGGGCGGCGTTGCCGTGGCATGGCATTGGCCAGGTGTTGAACCAGAGCTGCGGTGTATGTGGCATGTCGCCAAAAGTGGAGTTGGCCCAGCGGACCCTTCTCCGGTAACTTGAAGACCCTGCCGAGGGCATACCCCAGTGACAGATGCAGCACGGTCTCATAGCCCAGCACACGGAAGATTGCATCTTTGAGTGATATAACTTTTTCGTGTGTGGCGAAAATGGATGAGTTGGCATAACGCAGGATTTGGGCACTTAACGCTAAATCTTGCTCAACCAGATCGACTAACTGGTCAACCGTACTGCTTGGATTATTCCGTAGCGCAAGAATACGGCTGGGCATGTCCGGCATGGCAGGTAACCGATCCAGTGTGGCTATTCGTTCTTTCAGGTTTTGTGGCCGCTGACGAGTTATGTCATTGCTTGGCTTGTGCGGAATGCCGCTGAAGACGCTGCCAATCAAAATATCGCTGGCCATATGCTCCAGCTCCAGGCTCTTGACCCGAAACAAGGTACAGGCCTGGGGTGCTTCAAAATGAATGATTTCCTGGTTGGTCAGGTGCTCATCGAAGATCACCTGGATACCACTTGCACTGTTTAGCTGGAAATCTGATAGGGCTAATCGTGCCATGAGGTGATTGGCGACGGCAGCGGTGGCGACAAAACGCAAATCACGGTGCAGGATGGACTGGAGTTCGAAAAGATTAAGAATGCGATCAGCGGGAAAAAAGGCCAGAATCAGACCGTTACTATCTTGCAGTATGGCAAGGCGGGCAACACTGGAGAGAGGGACAGTTTGTTCGAGCCAGTTCTCGCGCAGACTGATCGTTTCCGGGGCTCGTAGAATTTCATATTCAAGTTTTTGCTTATCCAGCAAAGTGAGGATCAGGTCTGAGAATGACATGACCGTGGTTCCTTATTGTTATTGTTTAAAATCGGCGTGACAAATTACAAAGTCTATTCGGCTTAGTGCGATATTGCCTTTAGGGACAATCGCCTGGGCAATGTTAATTATTGTTACAATTTACAATCTTGCCTGACTGGCATCGTGACGTGTTTTTCACGCTAGACTTGCTGGGTAATGGACCTATTGACGATTACGCATAAAAATTGAGTGAAAATCAAATTGCGAAAGCTCTCACATTTCCCAGGGGACAAAAGCCAGGGAGAAGGTGTTACACTTTATTGCGCAAAATTAGTAAGGAATAGAATCAGCAATGGAAGAGTCACGCACTATCACACTC
>JBECKZ010000245.1:0-15588 GCA_040235555.1 Thiohalomonadales bacterium
CGGAGATGGTGATGCCGGGCGATAACGTGAAGATGACGGTGTCGCTGATTGCGCCGATTGCGATGGAAGAAGGCCTGCGCTTTGCGATTCGTGAAGGTGGTCGGACCGTCGGTGCCGGTGTGGTCTCCAAGGTTATCGAGTAAACGGTAATATCCTCGCCGGCATTGCTGGTGAGGCTGAAGTAACGGGGGACAGAACGCGTTCTGTCCCCATGTTTTATTGAACGAAGGCCAGTAGCTCAATTGGCAGAGCGGCGGTCTCCAAAACCGCAGGTTGGGGGTTCGATTCCCTCCTGGCCTGCCAATACAGTGATTTGTGGATAAGTCATATGATGGACAAGGTAAAGTTAGCGTTAGCTATCCTGCTGGTAATCGGCGGGATTGTTGGCTTTTACTGGTTTGCTGACCAGGCCTTGTTGTATCGCGTACTCGGCTTGCTGGTCATCATTGTTGTGGCATTGGCGATTGCAGCTACCTCGGAATTAGGCAAACACGTCATCAGTTTCGGACGTAGTGCCTCGATGGAAATGCGCAAGACCGTATGGCCGACCCGGAAAGAAACCACCCAGACCACACTGGTGGTGGTGGTCTTTGTGACGATTCTGGGTCTTGCAATCTGGGTCATCGATTCGGTTCTGCGCCTGATCGTGACTAAGTTAATTTAATCAGAGGCAGTACCGGATGAGTCTTCGTTGGTATGTAGTCCACGCCTATTCAGGCTTCGAGTCCCAGGTGAAGCGTTCACTTGAGGAACGGGTCAAGCTGCGTGATATGCAGGACAAATTCGGTGAGATTCTGGTGCCTACGGAAGAAGTGGTTGAGATGCGTGACGGGCAAAAGCGCAAGTCCGACCGTAAGTTCTTCCCGGGTTACGTGCTGGTGCAAATGGAAATGAACGATGACACCTGGCACCTGGTCAAAGATGTGCCCAAGGTCATGGGTTTCATCGGCGGTACCTCGGACAAGCCGGCACCGATCTCTGATCGTGAGGCCAATGAGATTTTGAATCGGGTCCAGGAAGGTGCGGAGAAACCACGTCCGAAGGTCCTGTTCGAACCGGGCGAGGTGGTGCGTATCACCGAAGGGCCCTTCAACGATTTCAACGGTGTGGTCGAGGAAGTGGATTACGACCGCAGCCGGTTACGGGTGGAGGTATCGATCTTCGGTCGCTCCACACCGGTGGATCTGGATTTCAGCCAGGTCGAGAAAGGTTAAGCAAGTAAACACGGGGAGCCCTAGCCAGGCGTCCGCACCCGAAAGGAGTACAACATGGCCAAGAAGATTGAAGCTTATATCAAGCTGCAGGTGAAGGCTGGCCAAGCCAACCCGTCACCCCCCGTCGGTCCTGCCCTGGGTCAACATGGTGTTAACATCATGGAATTCTGTAAGGCATTCAATGCCCAGACCCAACAGCTGGAACAGGGCCTGCCGATCCCGGTTGTTATCACTGTCTACAGTGATCGCAGCTTTACCTTTGTTACCAAGACCCCGCCGGCCTCGATCCTGTTGATCAAGGCAGCCGGTATTCCCAAAGGTTCTGGTGTGCCTAATCGCGATAAGGTTGGCAAGGTCAACCGTGCGCAATTGGAAGAAATCGCCAAGACCAAAGAGCCGGATCTGACAGCTTCCGATCTGGATGCCGCTGTGCGCACCATCGCGGGTACCGCACGCAGCATGGGTATCGACGTGGAGGGTGTGTAACATGGCGAAGATTAGCAAACGTAAAAAAGCAATTCGTGAACTGGTGGATCGCAGCAAGCTGTATCCGGTGGAAGAAGCCTTTTCACTGTTGAAGCAATTCCCACGCGCCAAATTCACCGAATCCGTGGACGTCGCCGTCAATCTCGGTGTTGACCCACGTAAATCCGATCAGGTTGTGCGCGGTTCCACCGTGTTACCTCATGGTACCGGTAAGTCTGTCCGTGTGGCGGTGTTTGCCCAGGGCGCCAATGCTGACAAAGCCAAGGAAGCCGGTGCCGACATCGTTGGTTTCGAAGACCTGGCCGAGAGCATCAAGGCCGGCAACATGGATTTTGACGTGGTGATCGCCAGTCCCGACGCCATGCGCGTAGTTGGTACCCTGGGTCAGATCCTGGGTCCGCGTGGTTTGATGCCGAACCCGAAAGTGGGCACGGTAACCCCGGACGTGGAAACCGCGGTCAAGAACGCGAAGTCCGGTCAGGTACGTTATCGCACGGACAAGGCTGGCATTATTCACGCTGCCATCGGCAACGTGGATTTCGAACCGGAAAAATTGAAGGAAAACCTGGAAGCCCTGCTGGCTGACCTGAAAAAGGCCAAGCCATCCACTGCCAAGGGTCAATATTTAAGGAAGGTCACGATCTCCACCACCATGGGTGCAGGTGTCGTGATCGACAGCGCGGGCTACGCCTAAGCGCTGACAGACTTTGAGGTTTCCCCGCGCTGCGGGGGTGCCATCAAAGACCACGGGTAACGGCCTTCGGGTCGGAATAAATGGGCATGTGCCCGGCCGGTGTAGATGGTGAGCCAAATCCGTTTTAGGTACGGCACCGTTTCGGTGTCGTCAGATGAGGATCACTAACTGGTGCGGCATCAGTAATATCGATGTCGTGAATTCAGAACGTAACTTAGGAGGTCAACTTGGCACTCAGTCTTTCGGAAAAGAAAGCCATCGTGGCTGATGTCGCCGAAGTAGCCGCCAGCGCATATTCCGCGGTTTGCGCGGAATATCTCGGGCTGAGCTCAAACGAGCTCAATGACCTGCGTGCGGAAGCACGTAAGGGTGGGGTGTATTTGCGAGTTGTGAAAAACACCCTGGCCCGTCGCGCTGTCGAAGGGACGGACTATGCCTGCATGACCGAAATCTTTACCGGTCCGCTGATCCTCGCGTTTTCGCAAGAAGACCCGGGTGCCGCGGCACGGGTACTGAAGGATTTCGCCAAGCAGCATGACAAACTGGTGATCAAGGCGCTGTCAGTGAGTGGGCAATTACTGCCTGCCTCTGATCTGGAACGCCTGGCTTCACTGCCGACCAAGGAGCAGGCCATCAGCATGCTCATGTCGGTTATGCAAGCCCCGATCGCCAAGCTGGCTCGTACCCTCAACGAGGTACCGGGCAAGCTGGTCCGTACTGTGGCTGCTATTCGCGACCAAAAGGAAGCTGCCTAGGCGGCACTTTAGTAACGCGTAAGCAACGGCAAGCCTCACAAACATTAAGGGCTTGTCACTGAAAAAATTTTTAGGAGATATGACAATGGCAGTATCTAAAGAAGATATTTTGGAAACCATCTCAAACATGTCCGTTATGGAAGTTGTTGATTTAATTGCGGCCATGGAAGAGAAATTTGGCGTAACCGCAGCGGCTGCTGTGGCTGCAGCCCCGGTTGCTGCTGCAGGCGGCGGCGAAGCGGCAGAAGTGAAGGATGAGTTCGACGTCGTTCTGTCCAGCTTCGGCGACAATAAGGTTGCTGTGATTAAGGTTGTTCGTGCTCTGACCGGTCTGGGTCTGAAAGAAGCCAAGGACATGGTCGAAGGCGCACCTTCAACCGTGAAGGAAGCCGTGGCCAAGGCAGATGCCGAGGACATGAAGAAGCAGCTGGAAGAGGCTGGCGCCAAGGTCGAGTTGAAATAAAGTTGCTGTTCGCTGTCAAAGTCAGCCCGGGGGCTCCCATTTTGGGGAGAAATCGGGTAAAATTGGCAGATTCAGGTGGCATCTTTATCTCATAGAACATAAACGCAGCGCTTGGCCGGTGGTCATAGGATCACCGGCCGAGTTGTTGTGTTTTTGCGTTTTGTAAATCGCCGGGTCTTTCATGACCCGCATCAGTGACAGAGGGCGTTAGAGCGATGGGCTATTCATATACCGAGAAGAAGCGCATTCGTAAGTATTTCGGCAAGCAAGCGAGTGTATTATCCGTACCCGCCTTGCTCGCCATGCAAACCAATTCCTATAAGGAATTTTTGCAGGAAGGCGTTGATCCCGACCGACGGCCCGATAAAGGCCTGCAGGCAGCTTTCAAGTCAGTTTTCCCCATCGTCAGTTACTCTGGTAACGCCGCTCTGGAATTTGTCAGCTATCGTCTGGGTATACCGACCTTCGACACCAAGGAATGTACCATGCGTGGTGTCACTTATGCGGCGCCGCTGCGGGTCAAGGTACGCCTGGTTATTTATGACAAGGAATCCAAGAACCCGACGGTCAAGGATATTCGTGAACAGGAAGTCTACATGGGCGAAATGCCCCTGATGACCGACACGGGTACCTTCATTATCAATGGCACCGAGCGCGTCATCGTTTCACAGTTACATCGTTCTCCGGGCGTGTTCTTTGATCACGACCGTGGTAAGACCCATTCTTCGGGCAAACTCTTATTTAATGCGCGGGTGATTCCGTATCGCGGTTCCTGGCTCGACTTCGAGTACGACCCGAAGGATTGCCTGTTTACCCGTATCGACCGTCGCCGCAAACTGCCAGTGACGATCCTGCTCAAGGCGCTGGGATTTGATACTGAGCAGATCCTGGACATGTTCTTTGAAAAGAACACCTTCAACTTTACCAAGGATGGCATCAGTCTGGAGCTGGTACCGGAACGTCTGCGGGGTGAGACCGCCAGTTTCGATATCGTGATCAAGGGCAAGACCATCGTGGAAGAAGGTCGTCGCGTGACCGCGCGTCATATCCGTGAATTTGAAAATGCCGGGATCAAGACCCTGGATGTGCCACGCGAATATGTCTATGGCAAGGTGCTGGCGCACGATGTTATTGACAAGAGTTCTGGTGAAGTTGCCGTGGCTGCCAACACCACGATCAGCGAAGAAGTTCTCGCCAAACTGGAAGAACTCGAACTCAAACAATTTGAAACGATTTTCACCAATGACCTGGACCATGGTCCCTACATCTCCAAGACCCTGGAGATCGACCCGACCACGACCCAACTGGAAGCCCAGGTGGAAATCTACCGCATGATGCGTCCTGGCGAGCCGCCAACGAAGGATGCCGCGGAAAACCTGTTTAACAACCTGTTCTTTAATGAAGAGCGTTATGACCTGTCTGCTGTTGGACGCATGAAGTTCAACCGTCGTGTCGGTCGTAAGGAAATCGTTGGTCCGGGCACACTCAGTAACGAAGATATTATCGAGGTACTCAAGGTCCTCATCGATATCCGTAACGGCACGGGCAGTGTGGATGACATCGATCACCTGGGTAACCGTCGTATCCGCTCCGTGGGTGAGATGGCGGAAAACCAGTTCCGTGTCGGTCTGGTTCGTGTCGAGCGTGCCGTGAAGGAACGCCTGTCCCTGGCGGAATCTGAAAACCTGATGCCGCAGGAACTGATTAACGCCAAGCCGGTATCCGCTGCGATCAAGGAATTTTTCGGTTCCTCGCAGCTGTCCCAGTTCATGGACCAAAATAATCCATTATCAGAGGTAACCCACAAGCGTCGTATTTCGGCCCTGGGTCCCGGTGGTCTGACCCGCGAGCGTGCCGGTTTTGAGGTACGCGACGTACATCCGACCCACTACGGTCGTGTCTGCCCGATTGAGACCCCGGAAGGTCCAAATATCGGTCTGATTAATTCATTAGCCGTGTATGCACGCGCAAATGAATACGGCTTCCTGGAAACTCCATATCGCAAGGTCGTCAACGGCAAGGTCACCGACGAGATCGAATACCTGACCGCCATCGACGAGGGTGAGTATGTCATTGCCCAGGCCAATGCCACGGTGGATAACAAAGGCAAGCTGATCGACGACCTGGTACCGTGCCGGCATCAAAATGAATTTACCCTGTCCACACCGGATCAGATCGAATACATGGACGTGTCACCGAAACAGATCGTATCTGTGGCTGCATCCCTGATTCCGTTCCTCGAGCACGACGACGCCAACCGTGCCTTGATGGGCTCGAACATGCAACGCCAGGCGGTACCAACCCTGAAGGCGGATAAGCCGCTGGTGGGAACCGGTATGGAACGTACCGTGGCCATCGACTCCGGAGTAACCGTGGTCGCCAAGCGCGGTGGTTTAGTGGATTCTGTTGACGCTGCGCGTGTCGTGGTCCGTGTTAATGATGATGAAACCGTACCGGGCGAACCTGGTGTCGACATTTACAACCTGACCAAATACACCCGTTCCAATCAGAACACCTGTATCAATCAGCGTCCGCTGGTGAAGCCGGGTGATGTGATCGCCAAGGGTGACGTACTGGCAGACGGACCATCCACCGACATGGGTGAACTGGCACTGGGCCAGAACATGCTGGTCGCGTTCATGCCCTGGAATGGTTACAACTTCGAAGACTCGATTTTGATCTCCGAGCGCGTGGTGCAGGAAGACCGCTACACCACCGTGCACATCGAAGAACTGACCTGTGTTGCACGTGATACCAAATTAGGCGCAGAAGAGATCACCGGTGATATTCCCAATGTGGGTGAAGCTGCATTGTCCAAGCTGGACGAGGCGGGCATTGTGTACATTGGCGCAGAAGTTAAACCGGGTGACATCCTGGTTGGTAAAGTGACACCGAAGGGTGAAACCCAACTTACGCCGGAAGAAAAACTACTGCGTGCCATCTTCGGTGAGAAGGCCTCCGATGTGAAAGATACCTCATTGCGTGTCCCTTCCGGCATGCTCGGTACCGTAATTGACGTGCAGGTGTTCACCCGCGATGGTCTGGAAAAAGATTCCCGTGCCAAGCAGATCGAAGAGGACGCCCTGGCCGCAATTCAAAAAGACTTGAATGACCAGCGCCGGATTATGGAAGACGACGCCTACAGCCGGGTTGAAAATATGCTCACCGGCAAGCTGGCCGATGGCGGTCCGAACAAACTCAAGGGCGGCACCAAGATTACCCAGGCCTACCTGGAGGAAGTGCCGCGTGATCGCTGGTTTGAAATCCGCCTGCGGAACGACGAAGCCAATGCGCAGCTGGAAGCGATCTCCGAGCAGCTCAAGCAACTGCGCAAGGACTTCGAAGAGCGATACGAAGAGAAGAAACGCAAAATCACCACGGGCGATGACCTTGCCCCGGGTGTGTTGAAAATGGTCAAGGTGTTCCTGGCCGTGAAACGCCGTCTGCAGCCCGGTGACAAGATGGCCGGTCGCCACGGTAACAAGGGTGTGATCTCCATGATCGTGCCAGTGGAAGACATGCCACACACCGCCGACGGCGAACCGGTAGATATCGTCTTGAATCCGTTAGGCGTACCGTCGCGGATGAACGTCGGGCAGGTGCTGGAGACCCATCTGGGTTGGGCCGCACGCGGTCTGGGCAAGAAGATCGGCGCCATGCTCGAAGCACAGGCCAAGATTGTCGATCTGCGTAAACTGCTCGATGACATTTACAACAAGACCCATGGCCACCCGGAAGACATCAAATCATTAAGTGATGAAGAAGTGATCGAGTTGGCGCGCAACCTGAAAAAAGGTGTACCGATTGCCACACCGGTGTTCGATGGTATCCATGAAGACGAGATCAAGACCTTCCTGGAACTGGCGGATCTGCCAGCCTCTGGTCAGACCACGTTGTTCGATGGTCGCACCGGCGAAGCCTTCGATCGCAAGGTGACTGTCGGTTACATGTACATGCTCAAGCTCAACCACCTGGTGGATGACAAGATGCATGCACGCTCCACAGGACCTTACAGTCTGGTGACCCAACAACCGCTGGGTGGTAAGGCACAATTCGGTGGCCAGCGCTTCGGTGAAATGGAAGTGTGGGCACTGGAGGCATATGGTGCTGCTTATACCTTGCAGGAAATGCTCACAGTGAAATCGGACGACGTGAACGGCCGGACCAAGATGTACAAGAACATTGTCGACGGTGATCACCGTATGGAAGCCGGGATGCCGGAATCCTTCAATGTTCTGCTCAAGGAAATTCGTTCGCTCGGTATCGACATCGAATTAGAGCAATCTGAATAAACCGTAACGCGCAGTTAGGCTATTTAATCTAGGAGTCGCGACGTGAAAGACTTACTGAAGATACTCAAGCAACAAGGCACCATGGATGACTTTGATGCGATCCGCATTGGTCTCGCCTCACCCCAGAAGATCCGCTCCTGGTCATACGGCGAAGTCAAAAAGCCGGAGACCATCAACTATCGTACTTTCAAACCGGAACGCGATGGTCTGTTCTGTGCCAAGATCTTCGGGCCGGTAAAGGACTATGAATGTCTGTGTGGCAAATACAAGCGTCTCAAGCACCGTGGCGTGATCTGTGAGAAATGCGGTATCGAAGTGACCCTGGCAAAAGTTCGTCGCGAGCGTATGGGTCATATCGAACTGGCCTCACCGGTGGCACACATCTGGTTCCTGAAGTCACTGCCGTCGCGCATGGGCCTGTTACTGGATATGACCTTGCGTGACATCGAGCGCATTCTGTATTTCGAAGCCTTTGTCGTGATCGAGCCGGGCATGACCAACCTGGAGCGCGGTCAACTGCTTAACGATGAACAATATCTGGAAACCATCGAAGAATTCGGTGACGAATTCGATGCGCGCATGGGCGCAGAAGCAATTCATGAATTGCTGCGGACCCTCAATCTGACGACCGAAGCCGAAAAGCTGCGCGAAGAGATTGGTGGTACCAAGTCTGAAACCAAATTGAAGAAGTTCGGCAAGCGCCTGAAGCTGATCGAGGCCTTCCTCGAGTCCGGCAACAATCCGGAGTGGATGGTAATGACCGTGCTGCCGGTACTGCCACCGGAATTGCGCCCGTTGGTACCATTGGAAGGTGGTCGATTTGCAACGTCTGATCTGAACGATTTATATCGCCGCGTGATCAATCGTAACAACTGTCTCAAGCGTCTGCTGGATCTGAACGCGCCGGATATTATCGTGCGCAACGAAAAGCGTATGTTGCAGGAAGCAGTGGATGCCTTATTGGATAACGGCCGCCGTGGCCGTGCCATCACCGGCTCCAACAAGCGTCCGCTCAAGTCGCTGGCCGACATGATCAAGGGCAAGCAAGGCCGTTTCCGTCAGAACCTGTTGGGCAAGCGCGTCGACTACTCCGGTCGTTCTGTGATCGTGGTGGGTCCGACCCTGAAATTGCACCAGTGCGGTCTGCCCAAGAAGATGGCACTGGAACTGTTCAAACCATTTATTTTCTCCAAACTGGAACGCCGTGGTCTGGCGACTACGATCAAAGCCGCCAAGAAAATGGTGGAACGCGAAGGACCAGAAGTCTGGGATATTCTTGAAGAAGTGATTCGTGAACATCCAGTCATGCTCAACCGCGCGCCAACTCTTCACCGTCTGGGTATTCAGGCCTTTGAACCGCAACTGGTGGAAGGTAAGGCGATTCAGTTGCACCCGCTGGTCTGTACCGCGTTTAACGCCGACTTTGACGGTGACCAGATGGCGGTGCACGTACCTTTGTCTATCGAAGCGCAGCTGGAAGCCCGCGCGCTGATGATGTCGACCAATAACATTTTGTCACCGGCAAATGGTGAGCCGATCATCGTACCGTCGCAGGACGTGGTTCTGGGTCTGTACTGGATGACCCGTACGCGCGTCAATGCCAAGGGCGAAGGCATGGCATTTGCCGACACCGCCGAAGTCCATCGCGCCTACACCAGCGGCATCGTGGATCTGCAGGCGAAGGTCAAAGTCCGTATTTGTGAAACCAGGATCGACAAAGAAGGCAACAAGGAGAAGATATACTCCGTCAAGGACACCAGCGTGGGCCGCGCCCTGTTGTGGGAGATTGCGCCGGAAGGTATGCCTTTCTCCAATTTCGATCAGGACATGAATAAGAAGGCGATCTCACGTCTGATCAACGCCTGCTATCGTCAAATGGGCCTGAAAGACACCGTAGTTTTTGCTGACCAGTTGATGTATACCGGTTTCCGTTATTCGACACGTGCCGGTGTATCTTTTGGTCTGGAAGACATGGTAATTCCGGAAGCCAAGACTGGAATTCTGAGCAAGGCCGAACTGGAAGTGAAAGAGATCGTGGATCAATACACCTCCGGTCTCGTCACCAACAATGAACGTTACAACAAGGTCGTGGATATCTGGTCCCGTACCAATGACCAGGTCGCCAAGGCCATGATGGAAAAGCTGGGCAAGGAAGATGTGGTCGACAAGGACGGCAATACCGTTAAGCAAACCTCATTTAACTCCGTGTTTATGATGGCTGACTCTGGCGCGCGGGGTTCTGCGGCCCAGATTCGTCAGCTTGCTGGTATGCGTGGTCTGATGGCCAAACCGGACGGCTCCATTATCGAACAGCCGATTACGGCCAACTTCCGTGAAGGTCTGTCGGTGTTGCAATACTTTATTTCCACCCACGGTGCGCGCAAAGGTCTGGCCGATACCGCGTTGAAGACGGCTAACTCCGGTTACCTGACTCGCCGTCTGGTAGACGTGTCACAGGACCTGGTTATTACCGATTGGGACTGCGGTACCTCGCGCGGTTTGATGATGACTTCCTTGATTGAAGGCGGTGACGTTGTTGAACCGTTGAGTGAACGTGTGCTCGGTCGTGTCGTGGCACAAGACGTCATGAGTGCCGATGGTGAAGTGCTGATTTCACTCGGCACCTATCTCGACGAAAAATGGGTAAGCCGTCTGGAAGAACTGGGTATCGACCATATTCTGGTGCGTTCACCGATTACCTGTGAAACCCGTTATGGCGTGTGTTCCGAATGCTATGGTCGAGACCTGGCGCGTGGCCACAAGGTCAATCCGGGTGAGGCAGTGGGTGTGATTGCTGCGCAATCCATTGGTGAGCCGGGCACTCAGTTGACCATGCGGACCTTCCACATCGGTGGTGCCGCATCGCGTTCTGCTGCGGTGAACAATATTCAGGTCAAGAGCAAGGGTACGGTGCGTTTGCACAACATGAAGATGGTGCAACATGCCAGCGGTCACAACGTCGCGGTTTCTCGTTCCGGTGAAATTACCGTACTTGACGATCACATGCGTGAGCGCGAACGTTACAAGGTACCTTATGGCGCCACCATCAGTGTCAATGACACGGATATGGTGGAAGCCGGACAGGTCATTGCGAACTGGGACCCACATACTCACCCGGTGGTTACCGAAGTGGCGGGTAAGGTTCAATTTGTCGATATTACCGACGGTGTCACTGTGCAGTCCGAAGTTGACGAAGTTACAGGTCTGTCTTCCCTGGTGGTGATGGATCCGAAGCAACGCAGCAGTGCAGCCAAAGATCTGCGACCCATGGTGAAACTGGTGGATGAGAAGGGTAAAGACCTGAACATCGCCGGTACCGAAATTCCGGCACACTACTATCTGCCGGCTGGGGCGATTATCTCATTGACCGACGGTGCCGCTGTGGGCGTGGGCGATATTCTGGCGCGGATTCCGCAGGAATCCTCCAAGACCCGTGACATCACTGGTGGTTTGCCGCGGGTTGCCGATCTGTTCGAAGCACGTAAACCGAAGGAACCAGCCATCATGGCGGAGATCTCCGGTACCGTGTCATTCGGTAAGGAGACCAAGGGCAAGCAGCGTCTGGTGATTACCCCGAACGAAGGCGATGCTTACGAGGAGCTGATTCCGAAGTGGCGTCACGTTACCGTGTTCGAAGGTGAGCACGTGGAAAAAGGTGAAGTCATTGCTGAAGGCGAAACCAACCCGCACGATATCCTGCGTCTGTTGGGTGTTGAGGATTTGGCGAAATACATCGTCAACGAGGTGCAAGAGGTCTATCGCCTGCAGGGTGTGAAGATCAACGACAAGCATATCGAGGTCATCGTACGCCAGATGCTGCGCAAGGTTGAAATTGGCGATGCCGGTGAGAGCAAGTTCCTTAAAGGTGAGCAGGTGGATCGGGCCCGGGTACTGGATGCCAACGATGCCCTGGTTGAGGCCGGTAAGGAACCGGCGTTGATTACACCGATGTTGCTGGGTATTACTAAGGCCTCACTGGCGACCGAATCGTTCATCTCTGCGGCGTCCTTCCAGGAAACGACGCGCGTCTTGACCGAAGCCGCGGTGACCGGCAAGATCGACGACCTGCGTGGTTTGAAAGAGAACGTGATTGTGGGCCGCCTGATTCCGGCGGGTACTGGCTTGGCCTTCCACAAAGAACGTCGTCGCAAACGCAAAACCTCTGAAGATTTAGGGGCTTTTCTCGAAGAGTCCGTATCAGTTGAAGAAGGCAGCGAAACTTCCGCCGAGGCGGCGGGAAGTCGTTAAGCCTATAAAAATGGCATAAGGGGTTTCTGGCCATCGACCCAGTTTCGGTCGATGTGCGTAGAAGCGGGAACAGCCCCTGGGAAAGCATGTAAATTCATGCTTTTTAGCCGGAAGCCGGTTGACGTTACAGCCTGGTTTCAATAAAATCTCGCGCCTCACGACAGGTCGGGCAGACACGCTCGGCCTGTCTTTATTTTCAGGAGCTTAGAAAGACTTATGGCAACGATTAATCAGTTGGTACGCAAACCGCGCAGAAGCAAACGGGAAAAAAGTACCGTACCGGCGCTAGAGGCGTGCCCCCAGAAACGTGGGGTATGTACCCGTGTGTACACCACGACCCCGAAAAAGCCGAACTCAGCCCTGCGCAAGGTCGCTCGTGTGCGCCTGACCAATGGTTACGAAGTGACTAGTTATATCGGTGGTGAAGGCCACAACCTGCAGGAACACTCGGTAGTGCTGATTCGCGGCGGCCGTGTGAAGGACCTGCCTGGTGTGCGTTACCACACTGTGCGCGGTTCACTGGATACAGCTGGGGTGAACGACCGCAAGCAAGCCCGGTCAAAATACGGTGCCAAGCGGCCTAAGTCATAACACAGGTTTAGAGAAAATGGCTGTAAATCAAATTGTTACAAGCCATTTTTAAGACGGACGAAACAGGAAGACACAGATGGCAAGACGACACGCAGCAATCAAACGCCCGATTCTGCCGGACCCCAAGTTCGGATCGGAGATGATCGCCAAATTCATCAACATCCTGATGTTGAGCGGCAAAAAATCCGTGGCGGAAAACGTGGTCTACGGCGCACTGGATACCATTGGCGAGCGCAGCAAGGGTGACGCCATGAAGGTACTGGAAAGCGCGTTAGATAACGTCAAACCCATGGTTGAGGTGAAATCCCGCCGTGTGGGTGGTGCGACTTACCAGGTGCCGGTCGAAGTTCGCGCTGACCGCCGGATCACACTGGCCATGCGTTGGTTAGTGGATGCAGCCCGTGCCCGCGGTGAGAAAGGCATGCGTGCCCGTCTTGCAGGCGAAATTATGGATGCAGCAGATAATCGTGGTTCTGCTGTGAAGAAGCGTGAAGACACACACCGTATGGCCGAAGCCAATAAGGCTTTCGCCCACTATCGGTGGTAACAACCATATATATAGGTTAAGACCGTGGCACGCAAAACTCCTATCAACCGTTATCGCAATATCGGCATCATGGCGCACATCGATGCTGGTAAGACGACGACGACGGAGCGCGTGCTGTTTTATACCGGCATCTCCCACAAGATTGGTGAGGTGCACGACGGTGCTGCCACCATGGACTGGATGGAGCAGGAGCAGGAGCGCGGGATTACCATTACCTCCGCCGCCACCACTTGTTTCTGGCAGGGCATGGAAAAGCAGTACCCGGAACACCGTATCAACATCATTGATACCCCGGGACACGTGGATTTTACGATTGAGGTAGAGCGTTCGCTGCGTGTACTTGACGGGGCCTGTGCCGTGTTCTGTGCGGTCGGTGGCGTCGAACCGCAATCCGAAACAGTGTGGCGCCAGGCCAATAAGTATGGCGTGCCGCGCATGGCTTTCGTGAACAAGATGGATCGCGCCGGTGCGGATTTTCTGCGCGTGGTCAACCAGATTAAAACGCGTCTGGGTGCGAACCCGATTCCGATTCAGATGAGCATCGGCGCAGAAGAAAAATTCAAAGGCGTGGTCGACCTGCTCAAGATGAAAGCGATCATGTGGAATGAAGCGGATATGGGTGTGACTTTTACAGAAGAACCCATTCCGGCGGATATTGCAGACAAGTGTCAGGAACTGCGCGAGCAGATGGTGGAAGCTGCGGCCGAAGCCAATGAAGCGCTGATGGAAAAATACCTGAATGATGGTGACTTGTCGGCAGAGGATATCAAGACCGGGCTGCGTCAACGTACCCTGGCGAATGAAATCATTCCTTGCCTGTGTGGCTCGGCCTTCAAGAACAAGGGTGTTCAGGCCATGCTGGATGCAGTTATCGACTACATGCCGGCGCCGACGGATGTTCCTTCCATTAAGGGGCATCTGGATGACAAGGATGAAACCGTGGCGGAGCGACATTCTTCAGATGAGGAACCGTTTTCAGCACTGGCATTCAAGATTGCGACGGACCCGTTTGTGGGTACGCTGACTTTTTTCCGGGTCTATTCCGGCGTATTGAATTCTGGCGACACGGTCTACAACCCGGTCAAAGGCAAAAAAGAACGGGTAGGTCGGATTGTGCAGATGCACGCCAACCATCGCGAAGAGATTAAAGAAGTGCGCGCAGGCGATATCGCCGCCGCCGTAGGTTTAAAGGATGTCACTACCGGTGACACCCTGTGTGATGTGAACAATGTCATCACCCTGGAGCGCATGGAATTTCCGGAGCCGGTTATTTCAGTTGCTATCGAACCGAAGACCAAGGTCGACCAGGAAAAGATGGGTATTGCCCTGTCCAAGCTGGCACAGGAAGACCCGTCGTTCCGCGTGCACACTGATGAAGAGTCAGGTCAGACCATCATCTCCGGCATGGGTGAGTTGCATCTGGAAATTATCGTTGACCGAATGAAGCGCGAATTCAAGGTCGAAGCCAACGTAGGTGCACCGCAGGTGGCTTATCGCGAGACCATGCGCAAGACAGTGGACAAGGTGGAAGGCAAATTTGTACGCCAGTCCGGTGGGCGTGGCCAGTTCGGTCATGTCTGGCTGAAGCTGGAACCGCAGGAAGCTGGCAAGGGCTACGAGTTTGTGAATGGTATTGTGGGCGGTGCAGTGCCGAAGGAATACATCCCGGCAGTGGATAAAGGTATTCAGGAGGCGATGGCTAATGGTGTGTTAGCTGGCTATCCGATCGTGGATATCAAGGCGACCCTGTTCGACGGTTCCTTCCACGAAGTTGACTCGTCGGAAATGGCGTTCAAGATTGCAGGCTCCATGGGTTTCAAAGATGGCTTTCGTCAGGGCAACCCGGTGCTGCTGGAACCGATCATGAAGGTCGAAGTGGTGAGCCCGGAAGAATATTTTGGTGATGTTGTGGGTGATATCAACCGTCGTCGCGGCATCGTCAAGGAAATGGATGAAAACGTCAGTGGCAAGATTGTTCGCGCTGAAGTGCCGCTGAAAGAAATGTTTGGTTATTCCACGACATTGCGTTCGTTGAGCCAGGGTCGTGCCAATTATAGCATGGAGTTTGAGAAATACGCGGAAGCGCCAAACACCGTAGCTGAGCAAGTTATCAAGAAAGCGTCATAACGATTTACGAAAACACTAGATAGAGGGTTGCAGCTGTGTCCAAGGAAAAATTTGAACGTACCAAACCGCACGTCAACGTGGGCACGATCGGTCACGTTGACCACGGCAAGACGACGCTGACGGCGGCGTTGACGGTGGTACAGGCGAAGAAATTCGGTGGTGAGCAAAAGG
>JBECKZ010000261.1:0-8360 GCA_040235555.1 Thiohalomonadales bacterium
GTATATAACGCGTATGTTCCTTTGGGTCGCCGTCATAATGAACCAACATACTGCCCTTGCTGATGTAATTGATGGCTTTTTCAGGCTCATTCAGGTCATCATACGCCTTTGCTAATGCAAACAACACTTCTTTGCGCATGGCAGAAGGCATGCTCTTGTCAAGTATATGCTCCATCTTACGAATCATTGGATAATCATCCTGCGTTATCTTTTTTACAGAGACATACGCATAGTAGATCGAGCCACTCATGGAATTGATATCTATCGCTTTGGAAAAATATTTTTTGGCTTCTGTTTGGTTTCCCAATTCAAGGTGGATGACTCCTAGCACATAATATCCATAGGCTTCATCAGGTGCTAACTTAATTCCCTTATTGGCGTGTTTAATTGCTTCATCATGTCTACCAGCACTTGAAAGCGCAACAGCAAGATTGGACTGATTTACGGCTAGGGAAGGCTTGATTGTAATTGCCTTACTTAATATCTTAATTGCTTCATGGTAGTTATCTATATCGAGATATAGTTTCCCAAGAGCGGATAAGACAGACAGATTATCTGGATCGATTTCCAGCGCTTTTCTGAATTTGTCGATTGCCGAATAATTTTGGCCAGCGTTAACCAGACAGTGCCCAATATAGTAGTAAAGCTCAGCATTTTCTGGTTCCAGTTCGAGCGCTTTCAGGAAATAACCCATGGCATAGACTGTATCACCCATTGCCGCAATAGACCGT
The DNA here is from genome assembly GCA_040235555.1 of Thiohalomonadales bacterium. Lineage (GTDB taxonomy): Bacteria > Pseudomonadota > Gammaproteobacteria > UBA6429 > Thiohalophilaceae > RI-92. Next base: position 732 of record JBECKZ010000261.1, read on the forward strand.
CCACAATAGGAAATGGGTTCGGCTTTATCAGGAAATTCCTTAGACAGAGACTCAAATTCGGTGAAGGCCTCCTGGTATTTTTCTTGGCGGTATAATAACTTTGCCTTCTGTATATGTTTTGAGTAAAGATTGTCTTGGTTCATGCCGATATAAGCTGGAAGCCCTCCTGGTTATTTGAAAAGTTTATTTAAGTATTGGCTTGAAATGAAAAATCATCTATATTGCAAAAAGCAAGTATATATTGGATATTCAATATAATGTTACTATTTTGGCGAAAAAACAAGGTGATTGATAACTTTGCGGTGGTTCTTGCAGATGAACTATACAGTCAGATACCACCAGAAATGTTGGAGAAGCAAAACATTAAAAAGCTGTCAAGGCGTTTTGATAAAGAACTGGATCGGATTGTGATAAAGCTCAGGGATTTTAAAGTGGTGAATAATTTAAGCGTATATGGCAAAGCCCGTTTTCATCTGACCTTCATGGAAAGATTGCGAGATCATGGCTACGAAAGCAACCTTGTCAAAGAGATAAATGATCACTTAATGGTAAATGTACCATGATTACGATTACCTGGGCACAGGCTTAAAATCTGTATTTATAAACTGTAAGTATTTAGAACTGCTTATCATCATCGTCATTTGGCTTGGCTTCTTCACCTGGTATATGGTGTTTCTCGCTAGCCCAATCACCCAGATCAATTAACTTGCATCGCTGAGAACAAAAAGGTCGATAGGGATTGTTTTTGTCCCATACAATCGTTTTATCACATGTTGGGCAGTGAACTATTCTGGTCATAATGTACAACAGGTTAATTGAAATTCGACGGTTTCCTGCGCCTGTAACGGTCGGCGTCCGGGCTGGGGTTCCAGGAAACGAATCGTCAGGCGATGTTTGCCCGCGCTGATTTCGGCGAAATAGGGGAGTTCAACGGGTACGCCAACCTGGATGAGTTGAATAGGCAAATTACTATCCAGCGACTGCTGGAAAAAACCTTCTGGCGCGATTTGTCGTTGTGGAATGGATGCTTCACGAATCATAGCCAGTAATAGTGCAACAGGTTCGCGCACAACATTGAGTTCGTTATTCCACTTTTCTTGTTGTTCGATGCGTACTTCGGCAGCTTGTTGCAACCATAAATGGAAGATAGGTAAATCAATCGGACAAGTCCCACCAGGGGTAGTCATTCGTTGTCGCAAACTGCTGATAAGTTCCTGTTCTCGCAAATTTTGCCCAATCTGCCCCGACAGGTTATGCAGGTTTTGTTGTGCAGTTTCCAGTTTATGCAATATTGTGTTGAGTTGCTGTTTGTCAACGCCGGGCTTTTGCTGCAAGGAGGTTAATTTGACAATGTGCCTTTCCAGTTCCTTGATAAGTTCGGTTTTGAGATCACTACGACTGAGGATCTCCAGGGTATCTACGAGGGTATTCAGTGTTGCACGGCTGTCCCAGATTGAGTAGCCTCGCAAGGTGTAATCTATCTGGCAAAACAGATGCTCCAGGCGCAGGAAGGTCCGGACTCGCTCATTCAGGGGCTGTTCGTAGAGTATAGCTTTTGCCATGGCGTGCATTTTACACACTTTACCCATGCCCGGGGAGCCGTCTAGTTCCGGTAACCGTAGTCCCTGCAGTCCAATAATGAGCCTCAGGATCTCTGCTTTGCGAGTTCCAGGTATTGTTGGTGTATTCGATCTACAGCGGCCTTCAGGATATTATGGTCGCCACTGTTATCCAGCACATCATCGGCCAGTTCCAGTAAATCATCCCGGGATGGCTGAGTAGCAATGATTTGCCTGACATAGTCCGGGTCTAGATGATCTCTTGTCGTAGTTCGTTGAATTTGGAGATCGGGAGGGGTATCTACCACAAGTATGCGATCGTAAGGGTAGAGTTGCTTGCTGCGAGCTAGAAGCGGGATGAGTATCAGGCAGTATGGGGAGCTTATTTTTTTTAGTCGCTTAACTACTTCCGAATGAATGGCTGGATGTAACAGGTTCTCGAGTTTATCGCGTGCTGATGTATTGGCAAAAATCAGGCGTCCCAGGTCTTTACGCTTAAGATGTCCTTTTGCGTCAAGATACTCTTGACCAAATTCACTAATAATTTGTTGTAGTAAGGGACTTCCTGGCTGAACTAATTCTCGGGATATCTGATCAGTATCTATGATAGGTATACCTTTTTCTTTAAATAGTTCTGCTACTGTGGATTTACCTGAACCAATTCCGCCCGTAACTGCAATGACTAGCATGTGATATTACTTATTAACCAGTGTTCAGAAACAAATGGAAATATAAGGTATTTATTTCATTGCCCCATAGTAAGGCAACCCAGCCAGCTCCTGCCAGGTATGGCCCAAAAGGAATTGGTTTACCCTTCTCATGTTGTTTAAGTACAATGAGCGAAATTCCGATGATTGAACCAATAAGTGTCGAAAGCAATATGATCACCGGTAGCATTTGCCAGCCAAGCCATGCCCCAAACATGGCAAGCAATTTGAAATCGCCAAAGCCCATTCCCTCTTTGCCGGTAATTAGCCTAAAGATATGATAGACAGACCACAATGAGAGATAGCCAGCTGTAGCGCCAATGACAGCTGAATTCAAATCTGTAAACATGCCATTTAGGTTTAAGATCAGCCCTAACCATAAGAACGGCAGTGTAATTTGATCCGGTAGATATTGATGGTCAAAATCAATCATGGTGAGGCTGAGCAGTGCCCAGGACAGGAGTGCCGCAAACAGGAATGTGTAGCTCACCCCAAATTTCCAGGCAACAGTCATTGTGAGTATTGCACTAATAGTTTCAATTATCGGGTAGCGTAAGGAGATATGCGTTTTGCAGGATTTGCATCGGCCCTGAAGGAATAGATAACTAATAACAGGGATGTTTTCCAGTGCACTGATCTGATGGCCGCAATGTGGGCATGCCGAACGCGGAACAACCAAATTGTATTTGGTTGCAGGTTCCTTCGTTGAGGAATTCGTGTTTAGGTCATTTGGATATTTTTCTGTTAGGAATTCTCGACAATCACGGCGCCAGTCGCGTAATAGCATAATTGGCAGCCGATGGATAACGACATTGAGAAAGCTGCCGATGAGCAGGCCGAAAATAATGACAGTGGCATAGAAAAAACCGGAATTTGATTGTAAAACCCGTATTAGATCCATCTTTCATTCCCTCACCCCTCCGGCTGGGTGAGGGGAAGTGATTTTTTCTATTCTGAAGGTATGTTATGAGCCAACAACCTTGCCCATTTCAAAGATAGGCATGTACATGGCGATTACCAGACCACCGACTAGTGTGCCCAGAATAACCATGATGAATGGCTCCAACAAACTGCTCAGAGAGTCGACTGCGTTATCAACCTCTTCTTCGTAAAAGTCGGCGACTTTGCTAAGCATCGAATCGATCGAACCTGCTTCTTCACCGATGGCGGTCATTTGAATGACCATGTTTGGAAACAGATTGGCCTTTTGCATGGAGACATTCAATTGTGTACCTGTAGATACTTCGTCCCGCATCTTGAGTACGGCCTCTCCATAGACCACATTACCTACTGCACCTGCAACCGAGGTCATGGCCTCAACCAATGGAACACCTGCGGCAAACATAGTAGATAAGGTACGTGCATAGCGTGCAATAGCGGCTTTATTCAGGATCATCCCGATAATGGGTATTTTTAGAAGTGTGCGATCCAGAAAGTGATTAAATTTCCGGGAGCGTTTTTTGGCCTGCATGATACCTATAATAACGCCAGCAATACTGCCAAATATCAACCACCAATAGTGTTGAAAAATACCCGAGAGGAATACGACAAATTTTGTAGGTGCGGGCAGATCCGCACCAAATCCGGAAAACAATTGGGCGAACTGGGGTACGACATAGATAAGCAAAATTGCTGTAATAAGGAAGGCGACAGCGATTACAGAAGTTGGATAAAACAGCGCCTTCTTGATTTTACCTTTAATGGATTCGGTCTTTTCTTTGTAGGTCGCAATCTTGTCGAGCACATTGTCCAGAATACCAGCGTGTTCACCGGCCTGCACCAGGTTCACAAACAACTCGTCAAAATGATAAGGGTGTTTACCAAGGGCATCAGACAAATTGCTACCACCCTCGATATCTGCCTTTATACTGATCAGAAGGTCTTGCATACCTTGGTTTTCATGGCCACGACCGATGATGTCGAATGCCTGTACCAGCGGGACGCCGGAACTCATCATGGTGGCCAATTGGCGGCTGAATAGCGCAATATCCTTGGCGCGAACCTTGCGTTTACCGCCAAACAATGGTTTAGGTTTTTTACGTACCTTGGTGGGATTAATACCCTGGCGGCGTAGTGTCGCCCTGACCAGTGAGACGTTTTGTCCACCTACCTCACCTTTTACTTTCTGGCCACGCTTATCACGGCCTTCCCAGACAAAAATTTCCTGTTTTACAGCTGCCGTTGTCGCCATATTTTAATCCTATAAATATCTGCTTAATCTTTTGTTACACGGTTAATTTCGTCAAGACTTGTTACTCCATCCTTGACCTTTTTCAAACCGGATTCACGTAAGTCTGGAATACCTTCTTTTCTGGCCTGATCAGCCAACTGTATGGCATTGCCACCTTCCATAATGATACGTCCCATGGCTTCGGACACAGGCATTACCTGATAAATACCAACACGTCCTTTGTAACCTTCATTGCATTGATCACATCCTTTTGGATGATAAACAGTAATACCTTTCGCGACATCTTCTTTGCTGAAGCCTTCCTTGATCAAGGCCTCCTTAGGGACTTGTACCGCTTCTTTACATTGAGAGCATAGGCGTCGAGCCAGACGCTGTGCGATGATCAAGTTGACTGATGAGGCAATGTTATAAGGTGGAACGCCCATATTTGCCAGGCGAGTCAGGGTCTGGGGAGCATCGTTGGTGTGCAGAGTAGAGAGCACCAAGTGACCGGTCTGAGCAGCTTTGATGGCGATTTCGGCTGTCTCCAGGTCACGAATCTCACCCACGAGAATGATATCCGGATCCTGGCGCAAGAAAGCGCGCAGGGCGCTGGCAAAGGTCAAGCCAACCTTGTTATTAACGTTAACCTGGTTTACACCAGGCATGTTGATTTCAGCGGGATCTTCAGCAGTACAAATATTGACGCCAGGCTGATTAAGAATATTCACGCCTGTGTAGAGACTGACGGTTTTACCGCTACCGGTTGGGCCAGTGACCAGGATCATCCCATAGGGTCTGCTTAAGGCTTCAAGATATAACTGTTTCTGGAAGTCTTCGTAACCAAGGGCATCGATACCCAGCTTGGCAGAACTCGGATCCAGGATACGTAATACGATCTTTTCACCCCAGAGAGTGGGGCAGGTGTTAACACGAAAATCAATGGCGCGGTTTTTAGACAGGTTCAGCTTGATGCGCCCATCCTGCGGAATACGTCGTTCCGAAATATCGAGTCTTGACATGACCTTGATACGGGCAGCCAGTTTGGGTGCCATACCCACTGGCGGGGATGCGATTTCTTTGAGCATGCCATCCATACGAAAACGCACCCGATAATTCTTTTCATATGGCTCTAAATGGATATCGGAAGCGCCTTTGTTGATGGCATCCAACAGGACTTTATTAATAAAACGTACGACAGGCGCATCATCGGTATCACTGGCAGTAACATCCGGGCTGGCACTGGCTTCCTCGTCAGTGAATTCCACGTCATCCAGGTCAGCATCACCCAGGTCAGCGAGGGAAGTATCACTGGCTTCCAACGCTCGCTCGAGGACTCGTCCTAGCTTGTTCTCTTCTACCAGGATGGGTTCGGTACCCATGCCAGCCTGGAATTTGATTTCGTCCAGACCCTGTAGATTGGTAGGATCAGATACCGCAACAAATAAACGGCTGCCGCGCTTATATATAGGTAAGGTGTTGTGCTTGCGAATCAGCTTTTCATTGACCAGTTTGACGACTTCCGGGTCAATCTCGATGCTATCGATATCGAGGACAGGTACTCCGAATTCATCCGATGCGGCTTTGGCAACATTGCGACCACTGACCAGGTTTTTACTGACTAGGTAGCTGACAAAGGGCGTCTTTTCCTTGATGGCGTTGTTTTGAGCTGCGATAGCCTTGTTTTCGTCCAAAAAGCCGTCCATTACCAGCTTGCGGGCCAAGCCACCGAGTTGTATCTGCGGATTTGGAGTTGCCATCTCTGCGACCAAAATTCCTTAATTAAACTATACAGTTATAAAGATCATTAAATTTGAATGCAAGGTAGTGAATTCCGAGACTGTGATGCCATTATCGGTTAGTTTGTTAGAAATTTTTAATAAGGAAATCATCATATTCTAAATTAGCAGATTTAACGTAAATTTTTATATCCATGTACAGAATTCATAAATTTCTATGCGGCTATCTCTATTCAATCTGACAGAATTCTATCGAGTATGCTTAGGGACCGCTCAATTCCACTACGGTAGCGATACTGGCCAAGTGATTATTTGCATTACCCGTGGCTTTGATATCGTAGGTTGTAGCCGTTACCGATACGGAATAATCACACTCGGTCTTCCCAGATTTGGCTGCGCTTGAGGCTTTATAGGTGTTGCTACTATTTGCTTCTAATTCACCCACATTATTGCCTTTAAAATAAAAATTGTTATCAAGGAAGTGTTCTTCCTCTGCCAGTCGGATGGCAGCGACCTCATTATGACATTCTGTCTTGTGACTGGTTGTGATGTACCCATTGTATGCCGGGATGGCGATGGTCGCGACGATGGCAAGAATGGCAACCGTTGTCATCAGTTCAACTAACGTAAAGCCATGTTGTTTCTGGTTATGCATAATTCACCTGACAATTTAATGCTAAATAAAATTAATAATATGGTAAATATTGCGCCATTTTATGAAGATCTTCACACTTTGAATATCATCGGCAAATTAATCACTTGGTTGAGTTTTTTGCGCCAGAATTGGAAGGTTTGTCCTCATTTTTGGCATTAGGCTGCTGCCTTTCTGCGGTTGGGCGGGTTTTGTCCAGCCAATATTGACCCTTTTCTAGCCAGTAGTGCGCCTGCTTTTTGTCGTTTAAGTGATTGGCTACCTGTCCCAGACCAATATAGCCTTCCGGCCGATGGGGTAACAGTTTTCGAAAAGCATTAAAATCTGCGGCAGCCCCCCCAAAATCACCACTTTTTAATCGAATCTGGCCTCGGGTTAAGTAGGGCAGGGGCATATTTGGCTCCAGAGCCAGGATTCGGTTCATGGCCTCCAATTTGTTATTGGCCGGTGCGTCACAATAGGTATACACCTTGGCATACCAGAAGCGGGTAAAGTAATCTAGGCCGAAGCTATTCATGGCACGGTCAGTTAACGGGTATACGGCCTGACAATCTTTTTGCACGGCGTGAAACATGGCAGAACGTACATCACGATTTGCTTGAAGATAGCCTTGATAAATGTATCCCGCGTAAGCTGAAAACGTGATCCCGATAAGCCCCATCGCAACAAGGCTGGGGCGGATAAATTTGATTGATTTGCCCGGGAAAATTTGTAGATACAGGCCAATTATAAGCCCGGTCCACAGCCAGAAAAAAAACGCGGAGGTGGGCAGGTGTAAGGGAAAATCCACACAGGCATGGGC
>JBECKZ010000016.1:0-10291 GCA_040235555.1 Thiohalomonadales bacterium
ATGCATGATCCCACGTCCCTGTTTCGTTTCGCCGAACACGATATTTTTCTGCCCATGATCGTGCTGGAGGAACTGGACAACAATAAACGAGGTAGTACCGAAGTTGCACGTAATGCCCGTCAGAGCAGCCGCTTTCTGGATGAACTCATCTCCGGTCTCTCGCCCCAGGATATCGAACTAGGTCTGTCATTGAATCCACAAAAACTGAAACTGAACCAGGCAGTGCAGTGCAGCGGCCGGCTATTTTTCCAGACCCAGCATTTTAATAATGAGTTGCCGGAATCCCTGCCTGGTAACAAAGCGGACAACAGTATCCTCACCACGACTCTCGGCCTGAAAAAGATCTACCCGGATACCGATGTCACTCTGGTCTCCAAGGACATCAACCTGCGCATCAAGGCAAGCGTTCTGGGTATCAATGCCGAGGACTACCACAACGACCAGGTACTGGAAGATGTCAATTTACTCTACACCGGATCCTTGCAGCTGGATGAACGTTTCTGGGACGAACACGGTAAGGAGATGGAATCCTGGAAAGATTCCGGGCGAACCTTTTATCGAGTCTCGGGCCCTGCCATCGTCAACTGGTGGCCGAGTCAGTTTGTCTATCACGAATCCGATGGGTTTCTGGCTGTGGTCAGAAAAGTCGAGGATAACAATGCCGTACTCGAAACCATACGTGACTATAGCCTGCCCAGTCACACGGTATGGGGCATCAATGCACGCAATACCGAACAGAACTTTGCCCTGAATTTGTTAATGGATCCCGAGATCGACTTTGTCACCCTGCTCGGCATGGCCGGTACCGGCAAGACGCTGCTGTCGCTGGCCGCAGGCCTCGAACAGACCTTGGAGAAAAAACTCTATCGCGAGATCATCATGACGCGTGTCACCATTCCGGTGGGCGAAGACATCGGATATTTGCCCGGTACTGAAGAAGAAAAAATGACACCGTGGATGGGTGCACTCATGGATAATCTGGAAGTCCTTACACAATCAGACAGCCATGGTGACTGGGGGCGACAGGCTACCAATGATCTGCTGGCACAACGCATCAAGATCCGGTCAGTCAATTTCATGCGCGGCCGAACCTTCCTCAACCGTTATGTCATTATCGATGAGGCACAAAACCTGACACCCAAGCAATTGAAGACCCTGATCACTCGTGCCGGACCCGGCACCAAGATTGTCTGCCTGGGTAACATTGCACAAATCGATACTCCCTACCTGACGGAGACAACGTCGGGCCTGACCTACGTTGTCGATCGTTTTAAAGACTGGGAGCACAGCGGGCATATTACCCTGCGTCGCGGTGAGCGTTCGCGGCTGGCAGATTACGCATCTGATACTTTATGAACTCGTATCAGCATGTGGATTATTGTTTTCACCATTATCAATATCGGCACGGGGCCAGGCACGTAACAGGGCATTGACGAGTGTCGCCAGGGGAATGGCAAAGAAGACGCCCCAGAAGCCCCACAGGCCGCCGAAGACGAGAATACTAATGATGATTGCAACCGGATGCACGTTCACCACGTTACCAAACAGGTACGGCACCAACAGATTTCCATCCAGTGCCTGGATCACCAGATAGGCAATAAATAACCAGGCGAATTCCGCACTCCAGCCCCATTGAAAAAACGCCACTGCCGCAATGGGGATGGTCACCAGCGTCGCACCGACATAAGGAATGATCACCGATAGTCCGTTAATCACGGCCAGCAAAAACGCGTACTTCAAACCAAACAGTGCAAACACCACATAGGAGACACCACCGACAATTATGATCTCCCAGACCTTACCGCGCACATAATTACCCAGTTGCTTGTCCATTTCTGTCCACACCTGAGTTGCCAGGGAGCGATCACGGGGTAGAAAACCACCCAGCCAGTTAAGGATGAGCCATTTGTCCTTGAGAAAGAAGAACACCATCAACGGCAGCAAGATCAGATACACGATAACAGTAATCGCACCGGTCGTAATAAACTGCAGCGATGACGTGGCCAAAACTTTCTTGCCGCCGACACTGATCACTTCCTGCAGATCGTGGGTAATGATCTTGATTTGTTCCTGGCTGATAAAACTGTATTTCTCTGGCAGGGTGTAAAGAAATTTCTCCGCCTGTGCCCAGTAATTTGCCACTTCAGGAATGAACTGGGCAATTTGGGCAGACAGCAATGGGATCATCCCCACAACCAAAAACAATAAAAACGCCACGAACAGCAGCCACACTAATATCACTGCCACGTGGCGATGCATGCCATGGCGACGCAGGATTTGCACCAGAGACTCTAGCAAATAGGCAATCACCACTGCCGCCAGCACCGGTGCCAGCATGTGACCCATGGTGAGCACAATGGTAAAACCGAGTACCAATAGCACCAGCAACAGCACCGCCTGCGGATCGGACAGGTAGCGCCGGTACCAGGCCAGTAGCAGGTCAAGCATTAGCGATCCCTTTGTTCGCTGACAAATTTGTCATAGGCCTCGGCAAACAACTTTTCGATCTCGTCGATGACTTCCTTGGCAGGTTTGGCGAACATGACATGCTGCGCCACCAGCGTCGATGCCTTGTCGAGTAACTTCTTCTTTTCGAGCATTGGATAGATACTGGACAGGCGCTTGAGGGCATCCACGACGCGTTCATTTTCCGGGCGCTCAACAAATTGCGGCTGTGGAATTTCCGGTGTCGTAGTCTCGCCAGTTTGTGACACCTGTAGGGCAGTATCCGCCTCAGCAGTCGTTTGTTCACCCGCCAGAAAGGCGGCAAACCGCAATAAGGTGTGTGCATCCTGTGGTGAAAGTTGATGCAGATAGCTCAGCAGGCGTTTTTCCTGATCTTTCAATGTTGTCCCCCGATCAAATCAGAAGAAGGAAACTATTGTAAATTATAGACTTGGAATATTAAGGAAAACGATCACACCGGATGCGACTGACAATAACTCCGGGCAAAACTGAGCAGTTCGTCCATGGCACGGGCCTTGAATTTCTGTTTCTGGTGAACGAACGAGAAGGGTCGATTGATGGGCGGGTCGATTTCGATGGCAACCAGGGTGCCCAGTTTAAGTTCCTTGTTCAGCGTGGCCTTGGACAGGATGGAAACGCCCATACCGGACTCCACAGCACCTTTAATAGCCTCCAGGCTGCCCAACTCCATGGCGATGCGCATATCCGCCGGATCGATGCCTGCGGACTGCATGCTTTCAATCATCACCTCGCGGGTACCCGATCCTTCTTCCCGGCAAATGAATGGGTACTCGGCAATCCGGTTCATGGTCACGCTTTTTTCATGTTCCAGTTCGTGGCCAGGCGGCACAATCAGAACCAGTTGATCGGTTCGGCATTCCTCCACGACCAGGTTTTTGTTATTTACCGGGGCTTCGACCACACCCAGGTCGATATCATTGTTTTCGACTTGCGAGACAATCCCGTCGGTATTCGCGACCTTGAGACGTATCGTGACTTCGGGGTGTTTGGATTTAAAGTCGCCCAGTAATTCCGGCAACATGTATTCAGCGATGGTGGTACTGGCGCCCAGGATCAGGACCCCACTGATATCTCCGGTCAGTTCCCGAACCGAGTTATCCATCTCACTATAGAGATGAAAGATGCGTTCAGCGTATTCAAACACGCGCTTGCCAGCATCCGTCAGGCTGATGCGGTTATGGGTGCGATCAAATAGCCGGGTATTGAACTGCTCTTCCAGCTGGCGCACCTGGAAGGTCACGGCGGGCTGGGTCATGTGGAGCTCTTCTGCTGCCTTGGTAAAACTCAGCAACCGAGCCACGGTATGAAAAACCTGTAATCGCCTGTCCGCCATATCTGCCTTTATATCATATTAGGAATTGGATGAATAACCTGCTTCTATAGACCTATTTACAAAAATAGGGAAGCGGATGGTACCAACTCCGGTCAAACAAAGGCAACTCTAAGCAGTCGTGTCGCCTCCAGGGACAATCGGATGTTTACTCCGATAGGCATAATACCAGACCGGGATGACCACCAGGGTCAGCAGGGTCGAGACCAGAATGCCGAAAATCAGGGAAATCGCCAGACCATTGAAAATCGGGTCGTCCAGGATAAAGAAGGCACCGAGCATGGCCGCCAGACCGGTCAGCATAATCGGCTTGGCCCGAACTGCACCTGCGCGCAGAACCGCCTCGTGCAAGGGTATGCCCTCTGTGACCTGCTGGTTAATAAAGTCCACCAGCAGGATTGAGTTGCGCACGATAATGCCCGCCAGGGCAATCATCCCGATCATGGAGGTCGCCGTAAACTGGGCTTCTCCAAAGATATCCATAAAGGCATGTCCCGGCATAACACCAATCACTGTCAGCTGGATTGGCGCCATGATGATGATCGGTATGAAATAAGAACGAAACTGCGCCACCACCAGGAAGTAGATCAGGATCAGGCCCACCGCATAGGCAATCCCCATATCGCGAAAGGTCTCGTAAGTCACCTGCCATTCGCCATCCCACTTAATACTGTACAGGTATGGATTCTGCGGCTGGGCGATATAGTGCTGGGCTAGCGGATAACCTTGTTGCGTCTTCAGCTTGGTTAACTTGCCGGCGATATCAAACATACCATAGAGCGGGCTATCGAGTTTACCCGCCATATCTCCGGTCACATACACAACCCGTAACAGGTCTTTGTGATAGATTGGTTGTTCCCGCTCACTCTCGGTCACATGGATTAAATCACCCATCGCGATCAATTTACCGTTTCGGCTTGGCACCCGGATTTCTTCCAGATTCGACATGTCGCGTTTACTGGCTGTCGGTAGTTCGACCCGATTGGGGAGCGGATATTTGAGGTAACCCGGGTGCAGGTAACTGACATCCTCACCATCGAGGGCAGTATGGATCGCACTGACAATCGACGACTGGGAGACCCCCCACAAGGCCGCCTTGTGCTGATCGACTTTTACAATGAGTTTCGGTGCCGCCGCAATCACACTGTCATCGACGTCGACAATATCCGGCGTTGACTCAAACACCTTGCGCACCTGTTTGGCGGTCGCAAGCTGGCCGTTGTAATCGAGTCCATAGACCTCCGCTACCAGTGGTGAAAGCACTGGCGGACCCGGCGGCACTTCCACGATTTTGACATTGGCCTGGTATTGCTTGGCGATGGCTTCCAGGTGCGGACGAACCGCCAGGGCAATTTCATGACTCTTGCGCTCGCGCTCATGCTTGTCGGTCAGGTTGACCTGGATGTCACCCATATTGGCTGCTTTACGCAAATAATATTGACGTACCAGACCATTGAAATTAATCGGTGAGGCACTGCCGACATAGGCCTCGTAATCGGTGACTTCCGGAACCGTCTTCAAATAAGCGCCCAGGGCGTGCATGACACGCGCGGTCTGTTCCAGCGAGGTCCCGGCTGGCATATCCACCACCACCTGGAATTCTGACTTGTTATCGAATGGCAACATCTTCATGACCACGATCTTGAACGGCAAGGCCAGGCTCACAGAAATCAGGATTGCCAGACCAATTGCACCTGCCAACAGTCGGCGTTTCTTTTTGCCCTGCTCGCCTTCCAGAAACGGTCCGACATAGCGTACAAAAACTTTGTACAGTTTGCTGTCTTCAGTGTCTTGCGCCGCATGATGCGCATGCGCAGGAATCAATTTATTTGCTAGCCAGGGTGTGACCACAAATGCGATAACCAATGAAATCAACATGCCGGTACTGGCGTTGATGGGGATAGGACTCATATACGGGCCCATCAGTCCCGTCACAAAGGCCATGGGTAACAGCGCCGCGATCACAGTGAACGTTGCCAGAATCGTCGGGCCGCCGACTTCATCAACCGCACGCGGAATCGCCTCGCGCAGATTGCGGGCGCCTAATTGAATATGGCGATGAATGTTCTCCACCACCACGATGGCATCATCAACCAGAATACCAATGGAAAAGATCAAGGCAAATAATGAAACGCGGTTCAGGGTGAATCCCCAGACCCAGGATGCAAACAGGGTAATCGCCAGGGTTATGATCACGGCAAGGCCGACAATCACAGCCTCGCGTCGACCCAGTGCAAACAGAACCAGCAGTACCACCGAGGCCGTGGCAAAGATCAGCTTTTCAATCAACTTCACCGCCTTGGCGTTGGCGGTCTCACCATAATTGCGTGTCACTGTGACATTGACATCATCCGGAATAAACACGCCTTTGAGATGATCCACGCGCTCCACGATGTTTTTCGCGATGTCCACCGCATTGCTACCCGGTTGCTTGGCAATGGCAATGGTGACGGCAGGATATTCTCCGCTCGAGGTAATGTGTTTGGTCTTGGCGGCCGGACCGGTTGCAAACCAGACGTATTGCTCAGGTTGATCCGGACCCAGACGTATCGTCGCCACATCGCGTAAATACACTGGCTTGCCGCCATGCACACCCACAATCAGGTCGCGTACCTGATCCGGGGTAGACAGGAACTGGCCAGCCTGCACCTCGATTTCGTGGTTGTTATTGACGAAGTCACCCAGCGGCCGCGTAGCATTACTCAGTTGCAGCGCGTTTCGCAGATCATCCAGACTCAGGCCATATCCCGCCAAGGCTGCTGGATCAAATAAAACATGCACAACATTATCCGGCCCACCGATGGTGTAGATATCCCGTGTGCCCGGAACACGCTTGAGCTCTACCTCGATGGCATGCGCAACCTTCTGGAGTTCCTCGGCGCCTTTGTTTTTATTTTTTGTCCAGAGGGTCAGGCTGACAATGGGCACATCATCGATGCCCTTGGGTTTGATGATCGGTGGCATCACACCCAGGTTAGCGGGTAACCAATCCGACTTTGAATACACGGCATTGTACAAACGCACAATGGACTGAGTCCGATCCTGGCCCACCTTGAATTGCACCGTCAGCACTGACAGACCCGGATACGAAACCGAGTAAATGTGTTTCACCCCTTCGAGTTCAGACAGGATTTGCTCGGCGGGTGTACTGACTTGTTCCTCTACCTCCCTCGCTGAAGCGCCGGGATAGGCAATAAACACATTGGCAAAGGTCACATTGATTTGCGGTTCTTCTTCCCTCGGGGTGACCATGATCGCGAAGATACCCAACAGGAATCCGACCAGAGCCAGTAGCGGGGTAATCTCGGAAGTGAGAAAACTGCGAGCAATCCGCCCGGAGATACCGAGTTTGTCCGTCATCGTCAGCCTTACCTGTTTTGTGATGCCAGGGAAATCGCAGCCGCTGCAGCGACTGGATCAAGGACCACGTTTTCACCAACACTCAGACCGGCAAGTACCTCAACTTGATTATCGGGTAAGACATCCCCCAAACGAATCTGGCGTAGACTGAGTCCGCCCTTGGCATCTTTCACATAAACCGCCGTCACCTCGCTGCGATGGGCCACGGCCTGAACAGGAATGATCAGGTGGGTCGCTTCTCCGGTGACAAACGCCACCTTGGTGTACATGCCAGGATAAATATGATGATCGCCCACTGGCAGGTTGACCCGTACCAAAAAGGTATGCGTGTCCGGATCCGCAAACGGGCTGATGGTGAGGGACTCGGCCTTGACGCGGGTCTGGCGGTCTGGCCCTACCCATGCCCAGGCCTCTTTATGTTGACGCACTGTGTAAATCAACGATTGGGGTAAATCGACCTTTGCACGTAATTTTTCCAGTGACAGGCCGGTCATCAGGGGCTCACCAGGTCGCGCCGTTTCACCGACTTCCACCAGGCGTTTGACTACGATGCCGCTGTATGGCGCACGAATGACGGTATGGTCGAGGGCTTCCTGAGCCTGATCTCTGGCAGCCCGCGTCGCCTTGAGTTGGGCCTCGGCTCGATCCAGAGCCGCCTTGGCGACCAGTTTCTTGGCATAGACTTCCTTGACGCGCGTGAATTCCGACTGGGCTTCGTCATAGCGTGCCTTGGCTGCATCCAGGGCGGCACGCTGCTCCTTATCACGCAGACGGATGATCACCTGACCTTTTTCGACGTAGTCATCGACATCAAAATTGATTTCGAGTATCCGGCCGGAAACCTGGGAAGAAACAGTGGCCTGTTGTACCGCTTCAATCGTGGCATCCACGATACTGAGTTTAGGCATTTGCACCTGCTGCACCGGCGTGGTCTGTAGCTCAGCGGCAGTGGCATACCCTGCTGTCAATAAACTTATTAAAAGCAGGATAAATTTCCTGCAAATCTGGCCTGACATCAGTTGCTCTCCCACTTTGTGCCTAACGCGAAGCATCAAGATGCGATCAATCGTGTGAATTTTCAAGAGATCTATGTCAAGTGAAAGCAAGCCAATCGTAAAATCCCAAAGCCTGCCAGAGAGTTGGACGATGTTTGTTCAAAGATACCTGTGTGTATCGTTCTATATGAAAATACCGTTATTCCCGTCCTCCACCCGCAAATACTAAATCTTCAGTGGCCTGGCCATCATCCTGGTCGAAATCAGCCTGGTTATTATTCCCGTGCAACTGAAATTATCCGGTTATCGTCGCGGCACCAATCGTATCATCACCTGGACCCTGCCAGCAGTGCTCACTTTGTCACAGAAATGGATCAGGCGCATATCCACCTCCAACGTGGTATCGCTGTAATCCAGCAAAAATCAGAACAGTCCACTGCAGTGGAAAATGAAATACTTAACCTCTAAGGAAGAAATACACAGCGACTACGCCTAAGGTCTTGTAATGCTTGCTGTGGTCGACAATCTTGTCGAGAGCACCAGACAGACCAATATCTATTGGCCTGTCTGAATTATCACAGCGATTGAACCGGTTAGTCAGTCACTCCAACATATAGGTCAGTTCTTCTGTTGAATCTGTACTTCGCCTGCTATTTGTGCGTATACAGGCAGCTGGCTTACAATGCGGACCTTCTGTTTCCAGGACGCAACACGCATTATGGCCCAATACATCTTTACCATGAACCGGGTGAGCAAGATTGTGCCGCCCAAACGTTTCATCCTCAAAGACATCTCCCTGTCATTTTTTCCCGGTGCCAAAATTGGTGTTCTTGGTCTGAACGGTTCCGGTAAATCCACCCTGCTCCGCATCATGGCCGGGGTCGATAGCGAGATCGAAGGTGAGGCCCGTCCACAACCTGGCATTAATATCGGATACCTGCCACAGGAACCACAACTGGATGACAGTACCGATGTGCGCGGCAACCTTGAAGCGGCCCTGGGCAACATCAAGGACGCGCAAAAGCGTCTGGATGAGATCTACGCGGCCTATGCAGAGCCTGATGCCGATTTCGATGCCCTTGCCGCCGAGCAGGCTGAACTGGAAAACCTGTTACAGGCCAGTGACGGCCATAATCTGGATCGCACACTGGAAATTGCGGCGGATGCCCTGCGCCTGCCGCCCTGGGAGGCACAGGTCAAAAACCTGTCCGGTGGTGAACGTCGCCGGGTCGCGTTATGCAAACTGCTCTTGTCCAAACCGGACATGTTGTTGCTGGACGAACCGACTAACCATCTGGATGCCGAATCCGTCGCCTGGCTGGAACGCTTTTTACATGAATACCCGGGCACCGTGGTGGCGGTCACCCACGATCGCTATTTCCTCGATAATGTCGCCGGCTGGATCCTGGAACTGGACCGCGGTGAAGGAATTCCCTGGGAGGGTAACTACTCCTCCTGGCTGGAACAAAAAGAGAAACGCCTGGAGATGCAGGAGAAACAGGAAACCGCCCGCATCAAGGCCATGAAGGAAGAACTCGAGTGGGTCCGGACTAACCCCAAAGGTCGCCACGCCAAGAGCAAGGCGCGTCTGGCCAAATTCGAGGAACTCAGTTCATCTGATTATCAAAAACGTAACGAGACCAAGGAACTGTATATCCCCCCTGGCCCGCGTCTCGGCGATGTGGTGATCCAGGCAACGGACGTCAAGAAGGGGTTTGGTGAAAGACTGCTATACGAAAACCTCAACTTTAGCCTGCCGCCGGGTGGCATCGTCGGTATCATTGGCCCCAATGGCGCCGGTAAGACGACCCTGTTCCGCATGATTGTTGGCCAGGAACAACCCGATGCGGGTGAACTGCGCATCGGTGAAACCGTGAATCTGGCCTACGTCGATCAAAGTCGTGATGCCCTGGATCCCAATAAAACCATCTGGGAAGAGATATCCGACGGGCAAGACATCATCACGGTTGGTAAATATCAGGTACCATCACGCGCCTATGTTGGCCGTTTCAATTTTCGCGGCACCGATCAACAAAAGATCGTCGGCGAACTTTCCGGTGGTGAACGTAACCGTGTCCACCTGGCCAAGTTGCTCAAGAGTGGCGGCAATGTCCTGTTA
>JBECKZ010000069.1:0-5749 GCA_040235555.1 Thiohalomonadales bacterium
CTCGAAGGTCGCGAAGGCACCCCGATGAATCCGTTCAAGGGTAAAAAGGTGAAAGATTCCGATATCAACGATATCGTCAGTTACGTCCGCAGCTTCGAGAAAGATTTAAAACCCGCATCCAGGGAAAACGAACCGCTGACCATGGTTGCTGAAGCACAGGATACCCTCGACAACGTCGTGGAAAACATTAAACGTGCAGCTGTCGGCAGAAATTTCCGGATCATCCGGGTGCAGCACCTGGATTATGGTTTCCTTCCAGCTGACAAGGAATCCAAAAAAGAGGTCATCGTCTATTTCTGTAACTTTGACCTGCTGAATCAGGCGCTGGCAATTGACCCCAGGGTCGGCCTGTTTCTGCCGTGTCAGGTGACGGCGTATGAACAAAATGGCGTGGTCAAGGTGACCAGTATCAATCCCAAACGCCTGAGCCATCTGTTTAACAATAATGAACTGGATAAATTATGCGATCAGATGTACCAGGTCTATCGCGACATTCTCGACGAGGCAACACTATGAAACGCGCGCTTATCCTTGGTTTAGCACTACTGTGCGCGCTAACCACACAGGCGAGTGCTGAAGAACTGATGATGGTACGCGTCAAACAAACCTTTCCCGAGGCCATGCTGAAGTTTCAGGAAGTCATCAAACAACATGGTTATCAGTTGAGTCGGGTTCAACGGGTCGACATTGGTCTGTCGAAAATGGGCTACAAAACGGATAAATATCGTGTAGTCTTTTTCGGTAAAGAGGACCAGAACCGCTGGATTATCAAGCATCACCCGGAGCTGATCGCTTATCTACCGTTAAAGGTGGCAATCTATGCCGAAGAGGATGATACTCTGATGGTTTCTCCCAACCTCAAAATCCTGATTGCTGCACATGATCCAAAACTGAAAAGGATTGTAAGTAGCTGGCAAAAAGACTTGCAGGCCATGTTCAAGGAGATGCACGACTACGGCCTAAATAATTAAACGGCTCTTGCCCCTGTCCATCCCCGTTGGGATGCCTGAATTGTGATCAAGGCAAACCCCAATCTCTATCTATAACACCATAAATCCGCTATTATCCCCGGGATTTCTCTTTTATTTCGACCATAAGGATGCGACACGTGAAACGACTATTCTATTTTTGGGGTTCTGCCCTGCTGGCAAGCGCCATCGCCATGAACGCTGCGGCCGCCGAGAGTAAATTTAAAACTGAAAAACAACGGCTGAGCTATGCCATTGGCACGCAAATTGGTCAAAGTCTGAAACAACAGGGCTTTGACGATATCGATCCAGTTGCATTGGGTGAGGCCGTTGCCGATGTCCTGGCTGGACACAAATTGCAGGTTTCCAAAGAGGATATGCAGACCGCAATAACTGAATTCCAGAAGCGCAAGATGGCTGAGCGTAATGCTGCGGGCAAGGCTAACAAGGAAGTCGGCGACAAGTTTCTCGCAAAAAATAAAAAGAAGAAGGGCGTAAAGGTGACGAAGGACGGTATCCAGTATGAAATCATCAAGAAGGGTAATGGCGAAAAACCAAAGGCGACCGATACCGTCACGGTGAATTATACGGGCAAGCTGATCAACGGCACGGAATTTGACAGCTCAATCAAGCGTGGCCGCCCGGCTACATTTCCGGTCAACGGTGTAATCAAGGGTTGGACCGAGATTTTGCAGATGATGCCGGTTGGTTCCAAGTGGCATGTCGTGATACCGTCAGACCTGGCGTATGGTGAGCGTGGTGCGGGAAGTGTTATTGGTCCCAACGAGACCCTGATCTTTGATATCGAATTAATTTCTATCAAGAAATAAACGAGTGGTTTTACGTTGATATACGGCTGATGCAGAACCTGCATCAGCCGTTTTATTTTGAGCGCATAACCTCTGTGGCGCTAGAAGAGGTAGTTGAGATAGGCGCGAACATCGTTGCGGGTATAGGTCTCACTGCTCAGGTTCGAGTTGTTGTCAGTGTATTCGTATTGGGCGCCAGCACGCCAGTCCTCGCCAAGTTTGGTATCCGCAGCCAGAGCAAGCTGGAGCCGGTTGTCATCCCGTGTGATGCCCGCTGCCTCGCCATAATGACTTTTTCGCCAGCTTACCTGTTCCTTGAACTGCCAGTTATCCAGCCGTTGTTTGAGACGGGCAAGTAGTGTATGCCGGGTCGGTGAGTAATTGGCTGTACTCATGTTCTGACGGTCATTGAGTTCCAGTTCGTAGCGCAGGCGTAACTGGCCAAAGTCGGTAAGATTGGTGTACTGGGCCCGCAATTGCTGGCGATGACCCTGCAAATAATTGTAGATTGTGCTGTCTGCACTGATATCACTGTAGCGGTAACGTAGTTGCAGTGTGCTGTGCGCGGCCAGCAGTTTGTCTGCGCTCAACCGAACATCGGTCACCGTCAGAAAGTCGTTGCCATTGAGTGTATCCTTGGCCAGATAGGCTGACGGTGTGACAGTCCAGCCGTGTGTATCAATAGGATATAAGACGCCGGCACTGAGTTGCAGGAAGTCAGCGCTGTTAATGCTCCGGTAGTCCTGCTGATACAGGCTGGCATTGATGATGACGGGGCCGGCTGGAATCGTGATAAAACCAAACAGTTGTATGTAATTGTCAGCCTGTTGGGTTGGTGAACCAGTGGAGGCCAGTGTGACATTGCTGTCATGACCATAGCCGGCACTCAGCAGGCCGCTGATACCTCGTTTATTTTTTCGAGGAGCATATTTTTCCAGCATTCGATTGGCAAGTGCGGTAATTTTGCGATCACCATGCTTATCAGCGGCCTGGTTGAACCAATCGATAGCTGTTTGTTTGTGTCCTTGCTCCTGGCTTACAAGACCGAGATTGTATTGAGCCAGTTGTCGAAACTGCTGGTCACTGAGAAGCTGTGAAAATTCCAGTTGTGCCTTCTCGTATTGTCTGGTCTTGTAGTAACAGACACCCAGGTTATAGGTCAGTGCACTGGACTTTTTACCTTTCTGCCGTGCGAGTTTGAATGAGGAAATGGCCTTGTCAAACTGGCCTGCCTTGAATGCACTGATTCCCTGTCTGAATTCAAGGTCGCCAGGAGCAGCCACGGCAGGTGTAACCAGTACAAATACGAAAGAGAGCAGCATTGCCCGCAATATAAACGTCAACATAGATAGCCCCGGTTGTGATAACTTTTTTAATATTATTTTTAAAACCAAACAAAACCGCCGCCATTAAATGGCGGCGGTGATAGATCAGCGGAACCCTTAATCGCCTTTAGAACTTGATGCGTCAGTGGCGTCCTGCATAGCCTGATGCGCCTGTTCTTCGGCTGCTGCCTGGGAGTCTTCATGTGCATCTTCGGTTGCAGCATCCTGAGCATCAGTATGTGCATCTTCTTCAGCTGATGCGTGAGAATCCTCATTTGCCTCTTCAGTAGCGTTATCGTGCGAGTCGTTTGCATTCTGGGCATGCTCCGAATCATCAACGGTACCGGCTACGTGGTCCTTGGCGACCTGGTTAGCCTGGTCAGGTAACTGGATATCATTGGTGACGGCATGCGGGTCGCTGTGATCAATCACGTCCATGGTCACATCATCAACGTCACCTGTGTCAGCAGCATAAGTGCTGTTGATTAGCGTGCCGGACAGAATGGCAGCGAGCAGGGCTGGCAAGTATTTTTTCATCATTCACTCCTTGGTCTTATTAAAACTTAAACACTCTGGTTAAGGGGAATGCGTTGCGACGATGCACCGTTGGTGACAATGTTAACTTTAAACGTGCGAGTCCTGCCCTCGTGAGAGAGGCTTGCTGTGAGCGTGCCACCAACATTGGCTTTGACAATCAGTGGAAGCGTCAAGCGATTACTACCTTGCTTGAGTTCCGTTTGCCATTGTAGGAAATGCTGTTGGGCATAACCAGCCAGTTCAACGCCTGCCGGCAATTCAATCCGCAGGGTAGCCTGCTGAATGTGAATAGGGCTATTGAACACCAGGTCAACTTTGCGGACCTGGTGCGGGACAACGTGGAGGGTAACAGTAGATACCGCTGTCTCCGATAGCCGGTTTGTTGGCATTGACAACATGAACCACACGACAAATACCGTGAGCATCGCCGTAGCGAAGCCTGTGGCAAACCACAGTGGGGTACGCAAACGATGTATAGGTGCCTCAGAGATGTGGAGGAACCCCGTGACTCTTTGCGTGTACCCTGCCCGTGGTGGTGCCACCGGCATCGTGTGCAACGCGAGGAGCAATTGTTGCGCCTGCTCATACTTCTGGCGACAACCTGGGCAGTACTGCAGATGCCTGGTAATGGCATTGTGTGGGTCTTTGGGCAGACTGCCATCCAGGTATTCGTCAAGTTGTCGTAGGGTGTCTTCGCAGTGCATAACTGTCCTCTATCCTGTTACACGCTCGGAGTCGGTAAAAGGTTCCATTAGAATTTGTTCACGTAGGGTTTGGCGGGCCCGGTGTAGACGAGATTTAAGTGTGCCCAGCGGGGCATCGAGGACAGGCACCAGTTCATTCAGGGTGAAGCCCTCCATGTCATGCAGGACCACCACTGCCCGATGCTCCGGATTCAGGCTGTTAAGGGCGGACAGGATCTGGCGTTGCAATAGTGCATGTTCAGCGAATTGTTCCACCTGATGCCGTTCATCGGGTAGTGCATCTATCGTCTCGTCCGTGGATTCGGCATTTGGGAGTCCGGGATTGCGTTTTTGCCTGCGCGTGAAGTCAACGAACTGGTGGTACAGACCTTTCAATAACCAGGTGCCGGCATTGTCCAGGCTGTCGAGATTGATGTCTTTCCGGTACAAGCTCAGCAGTAATTCCTGTACCAGGTCTTCGGCGTCATCTGTGTGACCTGTCAGACGGCTGGCATAACGATGCAAACTCTCCAGGTGTGGTCGAATCTGCGCTTCGAAACGCTGCGCCTTATGACGAGAGAAATAGTTAAAAATACTCATTGGAATTTATTATGTCTGGTACGTACCTGGGCTTCGCGCGATTGTCATGGATTCTAAGCTTCATTTAAATAGCAAAGAAATCTATTGGTGCACAGATCATGAGGAACGTGATCGATGATATACCTGCGAGGCCACAGCTCCGCTCATCGGCAAGGCTGCAGGTTGTAATTATGACAATCCGTTCATTCTGTAATTCACACAGCTTTCATTTCTTAGTGTAAGCGTCTGGAACAATTGGGGTGAGGGAAAAGCCGAGTTCTTCCACCGCCTGTTGCGGGTTATCCCGGTATAGCATTGTCTATTTGCGCCCTTTCCTTCAGGCACCGCTCATGCAGGATACACTTGGGCAGGCGGCAAGAATGGCGATCGAGAAAGTCACTGCGAACCACGTTGAGGCCCAGAAACTCGCTGGCTCATCTGATGGTATTCATCGGCAGGCCACCGGCATCGTTGTAAACACTGTCTGCTATCGCACAGAAAATAAGCTGCAAATTCCATAATCTTGGTGTTGTCTTGGCTGGCATGGGGGATGGACCGTATTTGGTTGTTTCCCACCCGAATGGATGGTTTTCCTACCCCAAAGACAGGGGTAGAATTAAGGAATTAATCGATAATAATTAGATTAAGGCAGTTTGTTGTGGGCGGTATAAGCCGTCGTGGCGCGGGGTTCTAATGAGGGGAAATATATGTCATTCCTGTCTCAGGAGATCGTGGATTACCTGAACCAGGCGGAGCATGGAAGCCTGGGTGATTGGCTGGAACAAAATCCGGTCATGCGGAATTTTGTCACCAGTCCTTATATCAGCATTCGTCCCACTGCCATGCCC
>JBECKZ010000148.1:0-32515 GCA_040235555.1 Thiohalomonadales bacterium
GCCATGCCTGTACCAGTCGCCACATCCAGCACGCGTTCACCCGGCCTGGGTGTTGCCAATGACATCATGTAATCGGCGGCAAAAGGAAAGAAGCGCTGCGAGGGATTGTCGTAACCATCGGCAATCAGATCAAAGGTATTGGTGATGCGTGCCTTGATAGCTTGTGGGTCCGATGTGTCGGGCATTTTGAAAGTTTCTCATGGCTTGTGCGACTAACTATTCTATACGGTATTGCTGAACTATGCGGCAGCGTCTGCCACTAATTTTCAACTACTAATATTCATCACAACGATAACAACAGCATAAGGAGAGCCTATGTCCATTTCGGAAGTGCCTGCGATCGTGATAACCACACTGGAAATTCTTTCCACTGTTTTTATTTTTTCACTGGGCGTGGCGGTGCTGGTATTGGCGGGGATGTATATCCGGGATGTTACCCAGACCGAACATACCATCCGACGAAACTACCCGGTGATAGGACGCTTTCGTTATCTGTTCGAAAAACTCGGTGAGTTTTTCCGACAGTATTTTTTCGCCATGGATCGTGAAGAATTGCCATTCAATCGTGCACAACGCAGTTGGGTATATCGCGCCGCAAAAAATACCATCAATACTTCTGCCTTTGGTTCGACTCGCGACCTGTATCCGGTAGGTACCGTGTTATTTGTAAACACCCCGTTTCCTGCACTGGAATCCGATGCTGTGCCGATTAAGGCACTCACCATCGGACCATACTGCGAACAACCGTATACCACTGATAAGTTGTTTCATATCTCGGGTATGAGTTACGGGGCTTTGTCACGCCCGGCGGTGCAGGCCTTGTCTCGCGGGGCGGCCCTGGCCGGCTGCTGGCTGAATACCGGCGAGGGTGGCTTAACCTCATATCATCTGGAAGGTGGTTGTGACCTGGTGTATCAGATTGGGACGGCCAAATACGGGGTGCGTGATGTTGCAGGCAACCTGGATGATGACAGGTTAAGAGAGGTGGCCACCCATCCACAGGTCAAGATGTTCGAGATCAAACTCAGTCAGGGGGCCAAGCCGGGCAAGGGTGGAATTCTGCCTGCGGTGAAAGTGACGCCGGAGATTGCCGCAATCCGTGGGATCAAACCCCATGTCGCCTCCATCAGTCCCAACCGTCACATGGATATCGATTCGGTTGCCGAACTGCTGGACATGGTTGTGCGTATTCGAGATATCACGGGCAAGCCGGTGGGTTTCAAACTGGTGTTGGGGAGTACGGACTGGCTGGATGAACTTTGTGAGATCATTAACCAGCGTGGGCTGGCGTCGGCGCCTGATTTCATTACCCTCGACAGTGCCGATGGTGGCTCGGGTGCTGCGCCGATGTCACTTATGGATGATGTCGGTCTACCTCTGCGCGAAAGCCTGCCATGCCTGGTGGATGCCTTGAGCAGGCATAGCCTGCGCGATCGAATACGGGTGATATGTTCCGGCAAACTCATTAACCCCAATGCCGTAGCATGGGCCCTCTGCATGGGCGCAGATTTTATTACCTCGGCACGCGGTTTCATGTTTTCTCTGGGGTGTATTCAGGCTATGCAATGCAACCGCGATACCTGTCCGACCGGCGTGACCACACACAATCCACATTTACAAAAAGGACTGAACCCCGCTGACAAGGCAGTGCGGGTGATGCATTACCAGAAAAATATGGAGCATGAGGTTTGCACCATTGCGCACTCCTGCGGGGTTAATGATCCGCGCGAGTTGCGTCGGCGCCATGCACGTGTAATCGGCCCTAATGGTTTATCAGTGAGCCTGGGCGAACTGTTTCCGGAACCGATCTTGGTACGGCCTCAGGCATAGTGTGCTGCCAGGATCTCAGCCGTGAATGCAGAGCGTAAATAAAATCCGCGTGGCAGCGTCTTCACGCTGTTACCTTCCCTGTCCGTGGTCGTGCGTAATGCCTTGTGATCGGCGGCCTTGGGCCGCACTTGCAGATAGGTACCCTGGTGAGCGCTGATTTCATCGATGCGCCCCAGCAGGATCAAGTCCATGTGCTCTTCCCAATCCTGCTGCAGGATGACCTGTTGGTGCGGGTTGGGTTGCCACAATAGCGCGGTGCCAATTCGACGTTGGGCCAGCGGGATTGCTGGGTCGGCTTCCACCGGTAACCAGAGTACACACTGCAGTTTGCGCCGTACCCACGATTGCTGCCAGGTGCTTTCACCCTCGCTTTGTAATGGCACCGTGCAGACGTAGGTAGATTCCTTGGGTTGACCATTGGCGAGGATCGGTACGGTTTTTAATTCGACGCCGAGCGCACGGAAATCCGGTTCGGCGAGTGAGGCGGCATCGGCACCCAAAAGCTGTTCCAGCAGCTGGCCGGCCCAGCCCTTGGCCTGGCGCAAATCTTCAGGTAAGGCGACAGCCTGTTGCTGTGCCAGTTCGTTCAAGGTAACGCCGGCGATGGCGTGCGCGCGTGTCAGGAGCTCTGTGAGCGTCTGCGGAGGTTGCTGGACGGACATGGTTCAGATTTTAGAGCAGGGCGGTGTATCAATAAACGCAAAATGTGATTTAGGGCCGCCTAGCCCGGTCACAATCTTGCTAAATTCGCTGTCGATGGAGCTGGCGGGTTCTATTATTAAAGGATGGAGCAGATGGGACAACTCGCTGATATATTCGGTAGTTTGCCGTTCATTTTGGGTGTGGCCTTATTCATTGGCATCGTCGTTCTGGTGCGTCTATTGCTCTCACCAAACAGCCTGGAGCGACGCCGCACACGACATGACCGCCGACGCGGACAGGCCATGCCGACGTTACCCTTCTATGATAGTGAACGCAGGCTGGTGACCGAGGATCGCCGCCGGCATATTGAACGCCGCAAACATGCTTTCATGATTAGCACGACACAACGACGGGCCTGACCCTAGCCTCCGAGTCGCTGCCGCTTATTTCGCCCGGGTATACGTAACGGTACTGCTGTTATCTTTGACGCAGACCATCCGGTTGACCGACTGCAGTTCACAACGTAACTTGTGAACCATCGATTGCTTACCCAGCTTGATATTGGGTGGTGCCCTTGGTGTCGTGGTTTCACCATCCAGGCCTGGTCTTGCCACTGCCTTTACCTTGTGGACGTTATTGTAGTAATTCACCTGGAATTGATCTGATTTATTAAATCCAGAGAGGGTGGCTTGTGTCACGTAGGTAATGATGGCGTCGCCTGTATTTCGCTTCTGTTCACCAGACTGACAGGTCACCGTGTGATTCGACTGTTCCGTGCACTTGGTGTTGGCCGAGGGTAAAAAACCGGTCGCCCTGCCATTGCGCTGCCATTTGGTATTGAGGACGGTCTGGCGCAGGATGGTGGCCGGGGAGTCATTCTTGTTTGACTTGATAGCCGGTGCTGCTGCCTGACGAGTTGGGGCTGATCGGCTCGCTGGAGCGTGCTCCAGGCTTTTAAGGCGGGCTACAGCCAGGTAGTTACCGTTTTCTGAGGCCTTTTGATACCAGTGTATGGCCTGGTTTTGGTTACGTTGCACACCCTGACCATGTTCATACATTTGCCCAAGATAATATTGCGCCGTTGCACTTCCGCTATTGGCAGCACTATTCAACAGCTTAAAAGCCTTGTTCAAATCGCGTTTCACACTATCGCCTTCATAATAGATCACACCGAGCTGTGCCCCGGCATTATTCTGGCCTTTTTGCAGCGCGCGTTCGTACCATTGCATTGCCTTCTGCAAACTTGGTTGTGTGCCGCGACCCAGCTCATACATACGACCCACTTCGTACATTGCCGAGGCATCACCCGCCTGGGCCAGTTTTTGTTGTGACTGAAAGCGTTCCACTAGAACGTAGTCATCTCCGTTACGGGCCTGACAGGTAGAGGCGTAGAACACAGCGTGACACATAGCTACAACGAGCGTGAGCAACATGACACGGGAAATGGAAAAAAATGGGATGGCCAATTTCGACCTCCTGGGTCACTATTATTCAATAGCTAGGATATCGGCCGATCCTGTTGAGTTTTGTAGTTTTGTGACGGTCTAAGGTTGTGAATCAGGATGTTCAGTGCGTTGCCAGTGACCGGATTTCCCACCGGATTTTTCCAATAGACCAATATTGGTAAGCGTCATGCCACGGTCTATGGCTTTGCACATATCGTAGATGGTGAGCAGAGCAACCTGAACCGCGGTTAGTGCTTCCATTTCCACACCGGTCTTACCATCGGTTTCCACTGTGGCCTGGCAATTGACACAGTGCTGCTCGGGGTCCATCCGGAATTCGATACTGAGGTGTGTCAGGCTCAAGGGATGACACAGGGGGATAAGATCGGCGGTTTTCTTGGCAGCCATAATACCGGCAATGCGTGCCACGCCGAGGACATCACCTTTTTTATGTCCTCCCTGTTGGATTAGCTGCAAGGTTTGTGGTTGCATGGCAATCTGGCCGCTAGCCACGGCACGACGATGGGTAATGTCTTTGGCGCCGACATCCACCATATGGGCGTCGCCTTTATGATCGAAGTGGGTCAGTTTGCTCATATCGTATCCTGGCTGATCTGGCTAAAATATTAGTATACCTGTTTGAAATGATGGCTGAATCAAACGATGACGATTGATGTGAAGTTCTTTGCCAGCTTGCGCGAGCGCCTGGGGCGTAGCGGGGCGCAACTGGATATCGCCGAAGCCGCGACGGTGGCCGAGGTGTGGCAACATTGTACCGAGCAGGCAATGCCTGCCAATGTGCTGATGGCCGTGAATCTGGAATACGTTCAGGCCGAACATCCTGTACACGATGGTGATGAAGTAGCGTTCTTCCCACCGGTCACTGGAGGCTGATTCGATGCAGATCGAAATTACGCCAGAACCACTGTATCCATGGCAGCGACTGGAAGCATATGAGCGTCAATTGGCCCAGATCGGGAAATACGGGGCAACAGCAGTCTTCGTGGGCACAATGCGTGACTTTAACGAAGGTGACGATGTTGCTGCCATGCATCTGGAACACTACCCCGAGATGACTGAAAAATATCTGCGTAATATTGCCGATCAGGCCATGCAGCAGTGGTCGCTACTGGATGTGATGATTGTGCATCGCGTGGGGTCCATACAGCCCAATGAGACGATTGTATTGGTGGCGGCATGGTCTGCGCACCGTGCAGACGCCTTTGATGCCAGTCGCCATCTCATGGAATTGCTCAAGTCCCGGGCCCCGTTCTGGAAGAAGGAGACCCTGAACAGTGGGACCACACGCTGGGTGGAAAAAAATACACCAGGCTAAATCCAAGCCTGGCCGCAGTACCTCACCAGCTTTTAGCGGTGCGGCGTCACCGGGTCGCTATTCTGCATGACTAACTCCACTGGCACTGGCAGCACACTGAATTCCATGGTTGCCAAATCTCCCAACACATAAGTCGGTGGTTTACCCACCCCACCGACAGTGCCCGGATTGATCAGGGTGGTGTGGCCACCCTTGACGTTGGCGATGTCTTCGATCAGAAAGCGGTGGTCATGGCCACAACAGACCAGGTCGTAATCGCCGGTCAGGGCCATGGCCTGGGCGTAATGAGGATAGTGAACCAGAAAGATTTTGCGCCCGGCCAGTTCCAGAGCGGCATCCATGCCGTGGTAGTGAATGATGCCTGGAAATTTCTGCATTACATAGTGCATCGCTACCAGATCACCGGTGTTATTGCCGTGAATAACGTGTACCGGCAATTCGAGAGGCGGCAGTCCACGCAAGGTGGTCGGTGCCACCACATCGCCGCAGTGCAGCACCAGCTCGGCACCATGTTGCTTGGCATCGTGCACGGCTGTTGCCAGCAGGGCACGGTTGTCGTGGCTGTCGGAAACGATACAGACTTTCATTGACTTAGAAGTTTGGTTTGACTGGTGCCTCGTTGAACATCTTCACACTGGAAAGAATTTCCTGCTTGGCGGCTTCCACACCATCCCAGCCCTGTACGCGCACCCATTTGCCTTCGTCCAGATCCTTGTAATGCTCGAAGAAGTGGGCGATCTGATTCAGCAGCATTTTGGGCATATCATCCGGGCCCTGCACCTTGGCATAACTGGAACATAGCTTGGATACCGGCACGGCCAACACCTTGGCGTCGTCTCCAGATTCGTCAGTCATCTTTAGTACCCCCACCGGGCGACAGCGCACCACCGAACCGCTGATGAGTGGGTAGGGGGTCGCTACCAGCACGTCCACCGGGTCCCCGTCGGCGGACAGGGTGCGGGGGATATAGCCATAGTTACATGGATAGTGCATGGCGGAACTCATGAAGCGGTCCACGAACATGGCCCCAGACTCCTTGTCGACCTCGTATTTCACCGGGTCCGAGTGAGCGGGAATTTCGATAATGACGTTGAAGTCGTTGGGAATATCTTTGCCGGGGCCGACGCGATCCAGATTCATAGCGATACCTTTAAATACAATTGCTGGGGATTGACCGAAAAGGCGCGTATTGTAACAGCCGGTATCTGGCTGTAAATGTCATAAAAGGGGTAATTTTTCAGAGAGGGACTATCTCCAATCAGCTGTCATGCGCCCCAATATGACAATCTTGTGGATCAGCATGGTGCGGAGCAGGCAGATGACATCAGACTCCATCCCGGCGGCTTAACGAGAGCCGAAAAAAATTGTTGGACGAAGTAGTGCTTGCAGATGGCGGTAAGCATGCGCGC
This sequence comes from Thiohalomonadales bacterium, assembly GCA_040235555.1. Lineage (GTDB taxonomy): Bacteria > Pseudomonadota > Gammaproteobacteria > UBA6429 > Thiohalophilaceae > RI-92. The sequence goes on from JBECKZ010000148.1 coordinate 6,663, forward strand.
GAAGATTGTCATCATTGAACTACAGCATGCATGAATTACTGCACATGCATGTCAGCTGTATCAACTGACAATCTGTGATCGTGTAACAGGGTGTCATTAGTAATTAAATGATGACTTTCTTCACGGCTTAAACGCATATTTTGCATTGACTTGGCTGTGCTGAGCGACTAGGTTTAGGCGACTAAAGTGTTTACGCTGTGAATGTTTCACAGACGACTGCAAGTGAAGTTGTGGACATCAATAAACAATCTGGATATGGAGCAAAACTAAAATGAGAATCGTATTAATTGGTGCCCCTGGCGGGGGCAAAGGCACTCAAGCCAAAATGCTGATCGAGAAATACGGCATACCCCAGGTGTCCACCGGTGATTTATTGCGTGAAGCTGTCGCCGCTGGCACGCCGCTGGGCATGCGCGCGAAGGCCGCGATGGATGCCGGTCAACTGGTTTCTGACGACATCGTGCTAGGCATGATTCAGGAACGCCTGTCCAAACCCGATGCACAAAAAGGGTTCATCCTCGATGGTTTCCCGCGCAATATTCCGCAAGCCGAGGCGCTGGACAAGATGCTGGACAAGCTGGGCAAACCCTTGCAGTCCTCTATTCTGATTGACGTCGATTTCGATGTCCTGATGCAACGCCTGACTGGCCGTCGTACCTGTCAGTCCTGTGGCCAGATGTATAACGTCCATACCAATCCGCCCCGCGTTGAGGGTGTCTGTGACAAGTGCGGCGGTACGGTAGTGCAGCGTTCTGACGATAATGAGGCCACCATCAGCAACCGCCTGCGTGTCTACGAAGCGCAAACTGCTCCGTTGGTGGATTACTACCGCAAGCAGGGCAAGTTGCGTACGGTACAGGGCATTGGTGAGATCAAGGATATCTTTAATAACATCACCCAAATCCTGGACAGCCTGCCTGCCGGTGAAGCTGCCAAACCCAAGGCTAAGCCCAAAGCCAAACCCAAACCCAAGGCAGCTACCGCAAGTAGCGAGGCCAAGCCGGCTGCTGGCAAGAAAAAGTCTGCAGCGAAGAAGAAGGCCACAAGCAAGAAAAAGGCTGCTGGCAAGAAGAAAGCGACAACCAAGAAAAAGGCCGCTGCGAAGAAGAAAGCTGCGACCAAGAAAAAAGTTAGCAAGAAGAAGGTGACGAAGAAGAAGGCTGCTGCCAAGAAAAAGGTTGCCAAGAAGAAGTCGGTAGCCAAAAAGAAAGTCGCCAAGAAAAAGCCTGCCAAGAAGAAGGCCGCGAAAAAGAAAGTCGCCAAGAAGAAAGTGACAAAGAAGAAGGCCACCAAGAAAAAGCCTGCCAAGAAAAAGGCAGCCAAAAAGAAAGTCGCCAAAAAGAAAACTACACGGCGTCATCGCTAGGCGGGGTTTACCGGCCAGGCAATAAAAGCGGGCTTTACGCCCGCTTTTTTATTGTCTCGACAAAGAGATAGGGATTCATCCGTCAGGACTGGTTTTTGTGCCTACGGGTGATAATGTAGTTGAACCACTGCAACAGACTGACATAGAAACCAAAATAGCGTTCCTTGACTCGCTGCCACCATGGACGGCGTTCCCAGTCCTCGTGGGTAATCAGGCTGCTCTGAGCAAAATCGTATTGAAACATCTGTGCTACCTGCCGGCTGAACTGACCATCCAGTACTGCCTGATTGGCATCCATATTCCAGCGCTGATTCCAGCGATCCAGGTTGCTGGAACCGATAGAAACCCAGTCATCACAGAGAATCACCTTGGCATGGACAAACCGGGGTTGGTATTCAAAGATTTTGACGCCACTTTGCAGGAGCTTGTAGTAATAGCGGCGTCCGGCATGACTGATCCAGGGGTGATCACTGATTGGTCCCGGTAATAACAAGCGCACATCGACCTTGTTATAGGCCGCACGGCGCAGAGCGCGGCGTAATTTATGGTTGGTGACAAAATAGGGTGTCGCCAGCCAGACGCGATGACTGCTTTTACGGATATGTGCGATGACGCTGCGCACGATATCGTTGCGCAACAGGCCGCGCGATAAGTACACGCGGCCGGTCTGCCGTCCAAGGCTGACTCTGCTGTAATCCGCAATGACGGGCAGGCTCTCGGTCTGATGTCCCCAGACAGTCATAAAGGACTGGATCCAGTCCTCAACGTTTTCACCTTCAATTTGCAGCATCACATCGTGCCAGTTCATACGTTGAGGGTTACCCTGGGCATAGGTATCGCTAATACCGGCGCCACCCACAAAGGCAAGCCGATTATCCACCACCAGCAATTTACGATGATCACGGCGCAGGCTGCGGTAGAGTGAACGCCAGGACAAGGGATTGTAATAGACCACTTCGATGCCTGCCTGGACCAGGCGCTGGTAGTCACTGCGCTTCACCTCGCTACTTCCATAATCATCAAACAGGATGTAAACCTGTACTCCGCGCTCCCTGGCCTGTAGCAAGTGATCGATAAACTGGTCCAGTACTTCACCGGACTGCACCAGATATTGTTCGAACAAAATGAAATGTTGGGCGCTGTCGATGGCAGTCAGCATGGCAGGGAAAAAATGCTGGGCATCAACCAGCAGGGTAAATTGATTATTGGCGCGCCAGGGAAAGAGGTAGGCCTTGACCATTAGCGTTAAGTTGTGGATGGCAAAGTTAATTCACCCTGATCATTGACGACCAGGTGTGTTTGGCCCTGCAAAAAATTCAGTACCTGTTGACCGGCGATACCTCGGCGCCAGCCATGCAATAACGGGACATCGTGATTGCCGCAAACCAGTGCCTCGAGCTCATGCCTGGAGGTGAGTGCAGTGTTGTTTATCTGGTGGGTGGCAGCCTGAAGTTTAACGATGGCCATGATGGCCTCGAGCAAGGCTTCCTGATTGGCATTCAGCATCCTGCGGCGAACCAGTGTCGGCCAATCACTTTTTGCTAGGGCCTTGGCCTGCGCGATCAGTTTGAGCAATGTCTGCTCGTGACGATGCAGCAGGCCCGGATTGATGCCGCGAATGCGTTCGAGTTGCTCGAGCTTGTGCGGGCCTTGCATGGCGATTGCAATCAGGATGTCATCACCAAGAATCCATTTGCGCGGTTTGTTTTGTTGTTGTGCCTGTTGTTCGCGCCATGCAGCCAGTTGTTGCAGGATTGCCAGCTGAACACCTTTGAGCTTCTGTACACCACTGACACGTTGCCATTGCTGTTGCGGGTCATTTTCATACAGCTGAGGCTGGGTCAGTGCTGTGAAATCATCTTCCAGCCAGCTCAGACGGCCCAGTTCGGTCAGGGCCTGTTCTATCCGAGGGTACATCGCGATGAGGTAACGGACATCATCTGCGGCGTACTCGAGCTGTTCGTGACTCAGTGGTCGGCGTTCCCAATCTGTGCGAGCATGGCCCTTGGCCAGTTGTACGTTTAAAAAATGTTTTACCAGGTTAGCGTAGCCTAACTGATCTCCCAGACCCAGCAGGGTAGCAGCAATCTGGGTATCGAATATGGGGGTAGGGACCTGACCGAGGGTCTGTTGCAAAATTTCCAGATCCTGACGTGCAGCGTGAAAGATTTTGATGCTGTCGCGATTCAGTAACAATGTGGCTAATGGCGTGAGGTCATCAATCGCCAGCGGGTCGATGCAGACACAGACTTGTGGACTGGCGATCTGAATCAGACACAATACCGGGTAATAGGTTTTTTCCCGGACGAATTCGGTATCCACAGCAAGATAGGGTTGATTCGCCAGGCGCTCACATGCGTCCGACAGTTTCTCTGCGGAGTCAATCAGTTCAAGTTCAAGGGTGGGTATGGCGTCTGGCATGGGCTAAGTGAGAAATATCGCCTGTCATGAAACTAATAAAATTCGTTATGATGATTAAGGATAACGTAATACAATTACAAGTTCACCAAGGTTGTAGCGGTTTATGTCGGCTCTGATTCGTTTATTCTGGGATATCTGTACCTTTCAGCGCGGTCCACAGGACACGCCGCATTCACCTTTCCTGTTCGGTGTGCTGCTATCTATCAAGCTGGCTTTCGAGTTGGCCACGTTTTTTATTCCCGATGGCAACGGTGCCACCCTGCCGTTGAGTAATATTATTCCCTATCTGCTGGCAGATGCCATAATCTCGATAGCTGCAATCTATCTGATATTATGGACACACGGTCATACTGCCCGAGCCCTGCAAACCCTCACCGCTACCATCGGCGTGGATATCATGATCGGGTTCGCACAACTGCCATTCAAGTTTCTGGCGAACGCCGCTGGTAATCAAATGAATATGCTGGCCATGTTTTATCTTGGCACCATGGTGATATTTATTTGGGAATTGGGGGTGTATAGCCATATCTTTCGGCATGCGTTGTCCACCTCAATCTTCAGGGCGGGCGGCTATGCACTGCTGTTATTTATTTTAAGCTTTGTGGTTTATTACCAGATGTTACCGGTGGCCAGCTGATGCATCTACACATACTTGGTATCTGTGGCACCTTTATGGGCGGGATCGCGCAACTGGCGCAGGCAATGGGTCATCGCGTTACCGGCTCAGATGCCAATGTCTATCCTCCCATGAGCACGCAACTGGAGGCGGACGGGATTAAACTGTATCAGGGTTATGATAGCGACCAGTTTGATCCTGAACCGGATGTGGTGGTAATCGGCAACGCGTTGTCCCGTGGCAATCCGGCAGTGGAATATGTGTTAGCACGTGGTTTGCGCTATACCTCCGGGCCACAGTGGCTGGCGGAACATGTACTACAGGATCGCTGGGTGCTGGCAGTAGCCGGGACTCATGGCAAGACCACGACCTCCAGCCTGCTGGCCTGGATTCTGGAATTTAATCAACTGCATCCGGGTTTTCTTATCGGTGGGGTGCCCGGTAATTTTGGCGTCTCTGCGCGTCTCGGCGATTCACCATTTTTCGTAGTGGAAGCCGATGAGTATGACACGGCATTTTTCGATAAACGTTCCAAGTTCGTTCATTATCGACCACGCACACTGGTGATAAATAATCTCGAATTTGATCACGCTGATATCTTTACCAATCTCGAAGCGATCCAGACTCAGTTTCATCACCTGGTGCGCACCATTCCCAGCAATGGTTTGATAATCAAACCGCAATATGATGCCGCGGTGGAACAGGTAATTGCCCGTGGTTGCTGGACACCGCTGCAGACCTTTGGCAAAGCAGGAGACTGGCAGGCGAATCTGCTGCGTGCCGATGGCAGCGAGTTTGAAGTGGTTTATGCCGAACAAACTCAACTACCTGTCGAGTGGGAACTGGTGGGAGTGCATAACGTGAATAATGCGCTGGCAGCCATCGCGGCGGCACATCATGCCGGAGTCCCGGTCGCGAATGCCTGTGAGAGCCTGGCGAGTTTCGAAGGTATCAAACGGCGTATGGAAGTCCGTGCCCAGGTCAACGGAATTACCGTATATGACGATTTTGCTCACCACCCCACCGCCATTCAGTACACACTGGAAGGCCTGCGTCACAAAGTGGGCAAGGCCCGCATCATCGCTATCCTGGAACCACGTTCTAACACCATGCGCATGGGAGTACATGCCAATACCCTGGCGGCATCACTTGAACTTGCCGATCAGGTCTACCTGTTTGAGCCGGCCAACATGGGCTGGTCACTGGAAAATGTGCAAAAACAGCTAGGGGCCAAGGCGCAGCTAATGCACACTACGCAAGACATCATTCAACAGGTCAGTGATATTGCTGCCAACGGCGATCAGATCCTGATCATGAGTAATGGTGGATTCGAGGGATTGCATCAGCGGTTGATTGATCAGTTAAAGTTGAAATTTTCAAATTGATTTCTTTTTTCTAAAACCAATTCGCATGCAGCTTCGCGGCTGGCGAAATGGTTTTAAATATCCAGTCAGTTGATAATAGGCATCTAATGATCAAAATACCTAAACGACAATAACTGCCTTCATCGATTACAATTACCCCATGCCACTCCAAAATCACATCATTCTTGCCCTCACGGGTGCATCCGGCGCGCCTTACGCCTTGCGCTTATTGGAGTTATTACTCAAGGCCGGGGTGCGGGTGGATCTGATTTTTTCCAAGGCGGCGCAGATGGTGCTGGCGATGGAGTCAGAGCTGGACATCCCCGCACGCCCTCAGGAAGTCGCCGGCTTGTTTCAGGACAAATTCAGTGTGAGTTCCGATCAGCTACGGGTCTATGGGCGCGAAGACTGGATGGCGCCGGCAGCGAGCGGTTCGCATACGGCACGGGCAATGGTGGTGTGTCCGTGTACCATGGGAACCCTGGCGGCAATTGCCACTGGCATGAGCGACAATCTTATTGAGCGGGCGGCGGATGTTATGATCAAGGAACGTCGGCAGTTGATCCTGGTGCCGCGGGAGACACCGTTTTCGGCTATTCACCTGGAAAACATGCTGAAACTCTCGCAGTTAGGGGTAACAATTCTGCCAGCTAATCCAGGTTTTTATTATCAGCCTAAAAACATTGCTGATCTTGTGGATTTTGTGGTAGCGCGGCTGCTGGATCAGCTGGGGGTTGAACACAATCTGCTGCCACGCTGGGGCGCAGACCCCAATTAGCCCTATAGAAATTCATTGTTATAGTGTGACCAACTGTGTCCGTTCAGTGCCATCTGGGACGCTGAGATTGCTTTTTTATCCGTCAGGGTCTACAAATAAACTTACCTCAACAAACAATCCAAAACATCAGAATCAAAAATCTGCTGCTGTAATATGGTTAAACGCGTTCCACTCTTTCCATTGAATACGGTTATGTTTCCCGGTGGTGTTCTGCCATTGCGGATATTTGAGCCCCGTTACCTGGACATGGTTAGCGACTGCCTGCGTCACGATACCCCCATCGGTGTGATATTGATTCGTGAAGGCCAGGAAGTAGGACAGGCAGCGGATACCTATTCAATGGGTACCCTCAGTATTATTTCCTACTGGAACCGCCGCAATGATGGCCTGCTCGGCATTACCTTGCGGGGGACCCAACGGTTCCGTTTGCTTACGCATGAAATCATGCCAAACCAGCTGGTGATGGCCGAGGTAGTGGACTTGCCAGTGCCACAACCGATCCAGGTTCACAGCAAGTATCAGACGATGGCGAATCTGCTGCGTAAAATTATTGCGCAACTTGAACCACCGTATACCACCATGCCGGCGCACTACGATAATCTGGAATGGGTCAGTGCCCGCCTCTGTGAATTCCTGCCAATGCCACTGGAATACAAGCAGCAATTACTCGAATGCGATGACGTCATTAATCGCATAGAACAACTTTATGTGATGATGCAGCGTTCTGAAGTTGGCTAGTTTTTTTTGCTATTTATTTCTAAACCAAGCATCTCAATAGAATTTATTTTCGTATACGACTTGCCGCTTAGACAACAAACTCGTAGGCGGAATGTCTTGAATAGAAAATTATAACTGCTTAAACACCTTCTCCGCTGCGGCAACTGTCTCGGCAATATCCTGCTCACTATGCATACTGGAAACAAATCCTGCTTCGTATGCCGACGGTGCAAGGTAGATACCTGCATCGAGCACACCGTGGTAGAACGTCTTGAAACGCTCGATGTTGCAGGCGCTGACTTGTTTAAATGTGCTTATCATTTTCTCATCGCTGAAGAAAAAGCCGAACATGCCACCGACCTGGTTGGTGGTGAACGGGATACCGGCATTGTCCGCCGCACCCTGTAATCCCTGCACCAGTTGGGTGGTGCGTTTAGTCAAGGCATCGTAGAAACCGGTTTGACTGATAAGTTCGAGAGTCTTTAACCCGGCGGCCATCGCTACCGGATTGCCGGACAGGGTGCCAGCCTGGTACACGGGACCGGTGGGTGCAATCTTTTCCATGATCTCGCGTTTGCCGCCGAAGGCACCGACCGGCATGCCGCCACCGATGACCTTGCCCAGGGTCGTCAAATCCGGTTTGATGTTGTAGACCTGTTGCGCGCCACCCAGGGCGACGCGAAATCCGGTCATCACTTCATCGAAGATCAGCACACTGCCGTGCGCATCGCAGACCTCGCGCAGGGTTTCATGGAATCCAGGTAATGGCGGTACGCAGTTCATGTTACCGGCCACCGGTTCGACGATGATGCAGGCGATCTGATCGCCGAGTTGGGCAAAGGTCTCGCGCACCATGTCACTGTCGTTGTATTGCAGGGTCAGGGTATGTTGTGCCAGATCTGCCGGCACCCCCGGCGAGGTGGGTACCCCCAGGGTAAGGGCCCCGGAACCGGCCTTGACCAGCAAGGAATCAGCATGGCCGTGATAGCAGCCTTCAAATTTGACGATTTTGTCACGTCCGGTATGGCCACGGGCCAGGCGAATAGCACTCATGGTGGCTTCGGTACCCGAGCTGACCATGCGTACCATGTCCATCGACGGCACCAGTTCGCACACCTTTTTCGCCATCTCGACTTCCAGTGCAGTGGGGGCACCAAAAGTCAGGCCGTCTTGCATGACCTTCTGGACAGCAGCAAGGACGTCGGGGTGGGCATGACCGACAATGCATGGCCCCCACGACGCGACATAGTCGATGTATTTACGATTATCTTCATCAAACAGGTAAGCGCCGGCACCGCGTTTGAAAAACACCGGGTCACCACCGACACCGCGAAAGGCGCGTACCGGCGAATTCACGCCACCGGGTATGTAGTGTTGGGCTTGGGCGAAAAGGTCGTGGGAACGGCTCATGCAATCATCCTGTTGTTATTAATTTCATCTGAGTTACCGCACAGGTAACCGGTTGGTTATCCAGCTAGTGTTTCAGCCTGCAGTATGGTGGACAAGGCGGGATTGTAACGTGAACAGGCGGGCATATTCATCTGCTGCCGCCGCAATATCCTCAGCACCGAACACGCCATGGATCACGGCCAGCATATCTACGCCGAGTTCGAGCAGGCTCGGTGCATTGTCCGGAGTAATACCGCCGATGGCAGCAATTGGAATATAAAGTTGCGCACGGGCTAGTTGCAGGATCGTAAGGCTGGCTGCTGGCGCTTCTGGTTTGGTTTGTGACGGAAAAAATCGGCCAAAGGCAACATAATCTGCCCCGGCTTCTTGTGCGGCCAATGCCAGCGGGATCTGATCATGACAGGTGACGCCGATGATCCGTTGTGCACCGAGCACGTTGCGTGCATGGATAATATCTGTATCGTGCTGGCCAATGTGTACGCCATCGGCGTTCACCTCCAGGGCCAGTTGCACGTCATCATTGATCAGAAATAGCACTTCATGGGCCTGGCATAACCTGGCCAGTTCCTGTGCCTCACGTTGGCGCTCTGACAGGGATGATGTCTTGTTACGGTATTGCACGATGCGCGCACCACCGTGGATGGCGGCTTCGACCATTGCTGTTAATGGCAGGTGGCGTTTCTGGCTGAGTGTCCGATCCGTGATGACATACAGGCCGCGCAATCGCTCATTCGATGTCTTCATGTTCGCGTGCCCAGAATAAACGGTTGGGGATCCACTGACCCATGCCGGTGCGATAGGCCTGGTGCAGGGCCTCCCAGGTAAAGGTTTGCGCCTCGTGGATCGCAGTAAAGGGTTCCAGACCCTGGGCGAGCAATCCGGCGATGCTGGCGGCGAGTGTACAACCGGAGCCGTGATACTGATGTGGCAGGCGCGTATAGTGGAATTGTTCGAGTTCTCGATGATTACCGTATAGGGTATTGGTGATGTCTTCCGTGTGCTCGTGGCCGCCGGTGATCAGCACGAATTCACAACCCATGTCCTGCAAAGCCTCGGCACATGCGGTCAGGGTATCTGCTTGTGGTGCCAGGGTGCGTGCCTCAAGACTGTTTGGTGTTAATACCGAGGTCTGTGGCAATAACAGATCGCGCATGCTGTCGATGGCGTCGTTATCGATTAAAGCACCACCGGCGCCGGCGGAAAGTACCGGGTCAAACACGACAGGAATGTCCGGATAGTCGATCAAGACACTGTGTACAGCTTCGATGATACTGGTACTACCCATCATACCCAGTTTGAATGTCTGCACTGGCATGTCTTCGAGGACGGCGCGTGCCTGTTCGACGAGGAGTAGCGGATCACAGGATTCATAGCGCATAAAATTCTGGGTATCCTGTACGGTCAGAGCAGTGACAACCGGTGCTGGATGGCAACCCATACTGGTAATGGCTTCGATATCAGCCTGGATTCCGGCACCTCCCGTGGGGTCAAGGCCGGAAAAACACAGGACAACGGGAATACTGGTCGCAGTATTTTCCATATCAGGCTATGGTGGAAGCCGGCTCCAGGTCGAATTTGCGGGTTTCTTCCGGCGGCAGTATGCGTTCCTGAACCAGACGCCACTGTCCATCGTCTTCCTTTTCCAACAGACACTCAACACCCTGGGCGTTAATGCTGCCATCTTTGGCAGTGACGGTTTCGTAGGTCATGAACATGATCCGTTTTTCAGTGACGACCCGTATTCGGATCTTGCCATAATCAACTCGCTGGATGAGTCGGTTGGCGAATTCATACTGACATTGTTTCGACCAGTCATCAAACCCAATATTGTCGAATCCGGGGACACCGAGCAGGCTGACATTCCGTGAAATGAGCGCCATGTGCGCAGCATGATCATGTGCTGCAAGGGTACGGCTGATTTCACTTAGCCAATTTTTGATTACTGCTTCGCTCATTGCTTTCTCTTAGGCAGGTAAAAATGATATTTTACTGCGATTTTCTCCGTAACACATCAAGTCACACCGGAGAAATTCCACGAAATTTAACTTTTTGCTATTCAAGAGTGTGCTAGATTGAAGTGATTTCGATGACGATATACGTTACATATACGGATTTTACCGTATCTTGGATAAGCAGAAAGACAATTTTTTACCGGGAATGTTTCACCCTTCAGACACCAACACGCAAGCATTTGTGACTGCATCTATACTCATCGCATGAAACGAACACTGCCGACACTGATAGCCCATCGGGGTTACACCCTGCATTATCCGGAAAATACATTGCTGGCTTTACGTGCTGCAGTTGAGGCAGGTGCGTATTTTCTAGAGTTTGATGTTCAGTTAAGCGCGGATAAAATCCCGGTGCTATTCCATGATCACGATCTGCAACGCATGTGTGGAGAGAGTGGCGGGATACATGATTATACCCTGGCCCAATTACGAAATTTCTCCGTCTCGGAGTACGGCAGATTTGGTTATCGGTTTGTCGGGAATCCCATGTCAACGCTGCAAGAAACAGTTGCGTTTCTGGCTGACCATCCAGCAGTTTTTGCGTTTGTCGAACTCAAACGCCTGAGTCTCGACACTTTTGGTATCGATAACGTACTGAATACAGTGCTGCCACTTTTAGAGCCGATTAAACATCAGGCGATTATCATTTCTTATTCGCTGGACGCCTTGCGTGCCACGCGGGAGCGTTCCAGTTTTCCCATTGGGGCAGTGTTCGATCAGTGGCGTGAACGCAAAGGGCGATTGATACAAACGTTGCAGCCGGAATATCTTTTTACGGACATCGATGAATTACCACGTTTTGGTAAACTCAAGCACCGTCAATGCCAACTGGCGGTATACGAATGTGTTGACCCAAATCGCGCCGTAAACGTGCACCGACGTGGCGTTGATTTTGTCGAGACGTTTGCAATCGGCGAGATGCTGGAGAATTTCAGGCTGCTTCCGGAGTGGCAGTAATGCCGGACATCGATGTGTGTGTCATTGGTGGCGGGATCCAGGGTTGTGGTGTAGCACAGGCTGCTGCCGCTGCAGGATATAAGACGATATTACTAGAACAAACCGCACTGGCGAGTGCGACCTCTCGCCGCTCCAGCAAATTGATCCACGGGGGCTTACGTTACCTCGAATCTGGCCAGTTTGGCCTAGTTGCCAAATCGCTGGTCGAACGTGAGCGTTTGATTCGCAATGCACCTGAGTTAGTCAGGCGGATACCGTTTTACATACCTATATATAAACATACACGTCGCCGGCCCTGGCAAATCGCGCTGGGCTTGGGTCTGTACGCGATTCTTGGTCGACTACAGCCATTTGCCTGTTATCGAACCCTGGATCATCAGCAATGGTCGCAACTCGATGGTTTAAAGCAGGAGGGATTGCAAGCAGTCTATCAATACTGGGACGCGCAAACTGATGATGTTGAGCTAACGCGTGCCGTGATGTATTCAGCACTGCAATTGGGCGCGCAGCTGGTATGCCCGGCACGGTTTGTGGCGGCCAAGCGTTTGGGCGATCGCTACCAGGTCGATTATCTGCGGGGCGAAAATCAGGCCAGTTTGACCAGTAAGGTGTTGATTAACGCGGCCGGCCCATGGGTCAGCGAGGTGCATAAACAATTGCAGTCGGATGTGAAATTGCCTGCCATTGATCTGGTCCAGGGTGCGCACCTGATACTGAAACAATCCGCTCCAGCAGGCGTGTACTATGTGGAGTCGCCAACTGATCAACGTGCTGTATTCATTATGCCCTGGCAGGGGAAGACTCTGGTTGGTACAACAGAGACGATTGTCAACGGCGATCCAGCTTCAGTGCAACCGACTGAGCATGAAGTCGATTACCTGCGCAACATTATGCATTATTACTTTCCATACAACGATGACAGCGTACTTGATCAATTCGCAGGGGTCCGAGTACTACCCCGCACGCAACAGGGTGTCTTTCATCGCCCACGCGACAGTTATCTGTTTACCCATTCACAATTGCCGGGGTATCAGGCACTCATTGGTGGCAAATTGACAGCTTATCGAGTCACTGCAAAGGAGGTCATGCAGGTCATATCGCGATTCCTGGTGCCACAAAGACCGATCGCCGATACACGGAAGTTAACTTTATGTAAGGCACCCGCAGAATTCTGTTAGGTGCAGGAAATCTATGGAAGGTGAATTACACTGGTATTTCAAATATTCCATGTTAATGGTTTGTGTTGTGAAGATGAGTTATCTTTCCTTACCTGAATCTATTATTGATTCAGGCCACAAACACATTACAGTCTTTATTGAGCTGGACATAGCGTGGCGTTTGCAGGGCAAGTGACCAGGTCAGCGGCAGTTTTTCATATTCCGGATAAACACCGAACAGGCTTGGATCAAAATTCCCTTGCTTGTAAGCCTGAACTACTTTGCGGGCAAAGTGGTTGACCCAGGGCGGGGTGACCTTCTCTTGTAAGTATTTCTGGAAGGCGTTACCGACATAACTGGGTTCATCACAGCGGCGATTCCAGAAGCGGTGTGCCAGACGAAATACCTCTAGTTCATCGACTTGAAGCACATTTGCTGCGCGTAAAACCAGTGGGACCATACCTTACCTCTACGAAACTCAAATCTTTTGCTTATAAGCAAAGCAAATATTCGGCCAAGATTGTGTCAGCTTTAAACATAATGAAACATATCTAATAGTGGCGATGCCTCTTACCCCTCTCTGGGTATAAAGTCATTGACGCGACTTATTCTTGCAGACCACTTGTTTTTATTTGTTGAAACAAAGACTTGTTAGGAAAAATTATCTCAGGACGTGTTGAGAGTGCCCTCGACAGAGCCCTTGCCATTGTTATCTTGACAGAGAATTGCCACACCACGGGCATCAGTGAGGGTCATAGGTACTTTTACTGGTATCGGGTTTGGTTATGCGGAGACTATCCGCCTGCAGTCCCGTCATATACGCTCAACTTAACTTGGGTGTGGCTGAGCCGGCCGGCGACTCGTAAAGTCTGCTCAATAGTAGGGCAAATGTCTCATTTGGTGCACCAGGAGTGAGCCCGGTTGACTCGCATTCCCGTGAACATAATATTTATCAGATGGCGGTCATCTCGCTTTCGCGCAGTTTCTGGGGTGGAAATGCTCCTGATTTAGCATGGGAATTATCGATACGCTGTAGACAATAATTGCCCGGTGGAGCGTGTATTTTTTACAAAATCTATCTAAAGTATTTTTTATACGACATTTAATAATCAACAAACGTTTTATCTAACAAGGGAGTGTTAGTGTATGCCTACCCGAATTGCAACGTTTAACCTCGAAAACCTGGATGATGGTGCCAGCGTTTCACCGCCTTTGTCCGAGCGCATTCAGATTATGCGACCCCAGTTGGAACGGGTGAACGCGGATATCCTGTGTTTGCAGGAAGTGCACAGCCAGGGTGTTTCAGGCTCACGGACACTGGAAGCCTTGGACAATTTGTTGGTGGGCACCCAGTATGCCGGGTATAACCGAGCCGTTACACTAACAACGACTGACCAGCTTTATGACAAGCGGAACCTCGTTATCCTGTCCCGCTTTCCGGTTTTAACCACAGAGATCATTCGTGACAGCGATGGGCCCCAGCCGAGTTACCAGATGGTGACAGCAGTGCCAGCGGATACCACTGCGGATACACTCAACTGGGAGCGTCCATTACTGTATGTCCAGATCGATCTGGGGCAGGGCGGGATCCTGCATTTGATCAATGTGCATCTCAAATCCAAACTCGCAAGTAATATTCCCGGACAGAAGCTCAACAGTTATACCTGGAAAACGGTATCCGCCTGGGCAGAGGGAAGTTTCCTGTCCAGCATCAAACGTATCGGTCAGGCCTTGCAGGCACGCATGTTAATTGATCGAATATTTGATCAGCACGGTCTGGATTCACTGATTGCCATCTGTGGTGATTTCAATGCGGAGGCAAATGAAGTGCCGCTGCGCGCAATTTGTGGTCCGGTAGAAGAGACCGGAAATCCAGCGCATGCGCCACGAATTATGGTGCCGTGTGAAAATAACGTACCATCTTCAGCTCGTTATTCATTATTGCATCTGGGCAAAGGCAATATGCTTGATCATATTATTGCCTCTCGCTCTCTTATTCGCTATTTCCACAATGCCGAAATCCATAACGAGGCCTTGCCGGATGAATCCGGCGCGTTCCGCAGCGATGTCCAGTTTCCCGAATCGGATCATGCGCCGGTGATTGCCGAATTCATATTATAAATATTTAACTGCATTTTTTAGTGTGCATGATTACATGCTGCTTCTGAAACAAAAAATGAATTGTTTGTTGTGATATTCCCTCAGTTTAAGTTGAGTGTATTTATTCACGAAATAAGTGTGAATAAGATCAGGTTTTCCACATTAAGCGAAATCGTATGTCACGCTTGGTGACCGAGTCTACAAAATTCCTGTCTTGGCTAATCTACGATTAAAACAAGAAGATAATTGATGTATAAAACAATAAAGGCTAGACAATGTGATCGACTCGGTGCGCAATGTGCTCAGTTGTGGAGCTATGATGTTTTTGCTTAGCGCGTGCAACGTTGGCAGTGATGAAGGTCAGCAAGCCACCGTGGCTGCCAGTAATCAGTCTGTCGTCACAACACCAACTCAGGTGCAAACTGCCAAGCCTGTGGTTACCAGTTCCATCAATATCGCAACTCAATCATCGAAACTGGATCAACCCGAAACGTATTACCTGTTACTGCATGGATTGAATGCGGTTGGCAAACCTGTTACAAATTCCTACGCATTTCAGAAAGTTATAAGTCTACAAGGCGATCACAGCGTGCAATTGATCTGGTTTGAACCTAATCGCGCGTCGGATGGCAGTTGTCTGCAGGAACTCAGTGGCTATGCGTTGGAGTATGGGCAGCAACCTAACAACTACAATACCAGGTTGACGTTCGATCTTGCCTCACAAGATCTGGCATGTACCACGGTAGGCACAACCGAATGTGGTGATGTGCGTGAATGCCGTTACAAACTAAGTCTGTAGCAATTGCTCTAGACGGCTTTAACCCGAATTAATTCCTCACCTTCGGCATCGGTGACATGTACTGCACAGGCAATGCATGGATCGAAGCTATGAATCGTGCGCAGAATCTCAATGGGTTGTTTTGGGTCATACAGATTGTGACCGACTAGAGAGGCTTCGTAGGGGCCGGGTTGGCCCCTGGCATCCCGTGGTCCGGCATTCCAGGTACTGGGTACCACGGCCTGGTAGTTGTCGATTTTGCCGTCTTTGATCACGACCCAATGTGCCAGAGCACCACGCGGTGCTTCGGTGTAGCCCACCCCTTTGGCTTCCCGTGGCCAGCTGGAGGGTTCCCACAATTCTTCATTAAAGGTTTTTACATCGCCGTGTTTGATATTGGCGATGAGTTGATCCAGCCAGCCTTGCATGGTGTCGGCAAAGATCTTGGTCTCCAGAGTACGAGCAGCGGTACGCCCCAGAGTGGAGAACAAGGCGGGAACCGGCAATTCGAGTTTACTCAACGCCATGTTCACTAGTTCCTTGGTTTGCTCATGGCCGTTGGCGTAGAGCATCAGTACGCGTGCCAGTGGTCCGACTTCCATCGGTTTTCCCCGCCAGCGTGGTGACTTCAACCAGGAATAGGATTTGTCTATGTCCAGCTGTTCATACGGAGGCTTGGGACCGTCATAGTGCAGGTTGGTTTCGCCCTTGTATGGATGCAGTGGTGTTTGCTTGCCATCTTCATAATCATACCAGGAGTGGCTGACATATTCCTGAATCTGTTCGGGGTCGTTGAGATCCAGTTCATGCACCTTGCTGATATCGCGGTCCAGAATAACACCGCGCGGTACCAGCAGTTTACTAATGTCGTCGGTACCGTCCGCAGGGAAATCCCCATAGCACATGAAGTTGCCCACACCTTCACCCTGCTTGGCCCAGTCTTTATAAAACCCGGCAATGGCCAGAGTATCCGGGACATAGACCTGATCGACGAAAGCCTGCATGCGCTTGATTACGTTTTGTATGATCTCCAGGCCGGTTTGATTCAGGGCAGTCGCACCAGTGCCGCCACGGTGGTGCGGACCCTTGCCTTTGCCTTCGTGTTCGGTATGGATACTGATGGCAGAGGGTGCACCGCCTACCAGAAAATTCGGGTGCGGGTTTTTGCCACCGAGGATCGTATGGATCTGGACCACATCGCGTTGCCACGCCAGAGCTTCTAAATAATGGGCCACAGCCATTAAATTCGCAGCAGGCGGCAGTTTGTAGGCAGGGTGGCCCCAATAGCCATTGGCAAATATTCCCAACTGCCCGCTTTCGACAAAGTTCTTCAGTTTGGTTTGCACGTCTGCAAAGTAACCCGGTGAAGATTTAGGGTAGGCCGGGCTGACGGTCTGTGCCAGTTCTGAGGTTTCCTTCGGATCGGCCTTGAGTGCAGAGACCACGTCGACCCAGTCCAGGGCATGCAGGTGATAAAAATGCATGACGTGATCGTGGACGAACTGTGCACCGATCATCAGGTTGCGAATCAATTGCGCGTTGGGCGGGATCCGATAATTCAAGGCATTCTCCACCGCGCGCACCGAGGCGATTCCATGCACCAGGGTACATACCCCGCAAATGCGTTGTGCGAAGGCCCAGGCATCACGTGGATCGCGTCCGCGCAGGATGATCTCGATACCGCGCACCATGGTGCCGGATGACCAGGCCTCGGCGATCTTGTCACCATCGGTGCGAGCCTCGATGCGCAAGTGGCCCTCGATGCGGGTGATGGGATCGACTACGATTCTTTGCGTTGCCATTGGCGTTCCTCGGTTTCGTTGTTTGCCTGTAGGCAAAACTATTCATTCAAATAATCGTCGAGGAGGTGATATTGATTCTCCACCTCGGATGTATCCGTGCCACTTCCATTCGCAATGGAAGCACAAGTGCGTGCCAGGCGGGCGCGCATGGCGGCGTCCCATGCCGGATTCGCACCATGGAGCGCTACCTCTGGCATCACGCATGCTGCCGCCGCTTCGGCAACGAAATGTCCGGCCTGGTTTGTCCAGTCGGCCACGTGGCCACACTCGGTATAACTTTCCACGCATACGCCCCGAACCGCGTTATAGAACGGCATCAGCTTGTCATCGCCGACGACGGGCTGCAGTCCTGCGTCGATCGCTGCGGTTACGCGTGAATCCTTGCACAGAGGCGAGACGCTCTGCGCGAAACGCGCTGCAAGTTTGCGTTGTTCTGCCACCGGGAGCCGGTCAAGCGCGGATTTGAATTCGCTGTCATTGTGAATGGTCATGTCATCCTTCTCCTTGGTCCGCATCTGTCTTCGCCGTCTCTTGCGGCGCAGTGACCAGGTGCTTGGCCAGTGTCTCAGTCAGGCCCACGACGGGTATAGCCATCTGGTAGTGCTCAAGACCATCTTCGAGCACGATCCGGCAGTTGGCACAACAGGTAACGAGGGTCTCCACACGCGCATCATCAAGCTGCGATTTTTTGCGGCTGAACACTCTCAGTTGCAAAGGGTCGGCGCGGTCGTTGGCACTGACACCACCGCCACCACCGCAGCACCAGTTCCAGATGCCGGGGTCAGGCATGTCGACATAATTGCTCGCGACCATCTTCAGCAGCCGGCGTGGTTGTTCGACAAGACCGCCGCGGCGAACCAGTTGGCACGGGTCGTGGAAGGACATCCTCGCCGTTTCGGTGCCTTCCGTGCGAAGTCGTCCCTGTTCACGCAGTTGATCGAGGAGTTCGAGGATATGAATCACTTTGAAGGGATAGGGGCGGCCGATCAGGTTGGGACCCTCCCAGCGGATCGCGGTGTAGGCATGACCGCATTCGGGGCTGATGACGTACTTGACGCCGAGCTTTTCCGCGCCATCGACGATACGTTGGACCAACTGCGCGGCGATATCCGAGGAACCGATCTGGATACCGCTGTTGGTAGCCTCGGTAGCGTCGGAACATATGGTCCAGCTGATGCCGGCTTCCTTGAAGATGCGTGCGATGGAACCGAGATATTCCGGGAAATTTACGATCTCCATGGACGACATGATGACCATGTACTCTGCACCTTTCTGGTCCACGGGTATGCGCAGGCCGGTGTCTTCTTCTGTGTGTTTGATTTGTGCCTGCACCGTTTTCCACGTGACTCCCATGGGGCTGCCGATTTCCACCGCGCGGATGGTGGCGCCCTTCAAGCCTGGCGGAGCATGGCCGGCGGCGACCATGCCTTCGCGTGCTTTACGGATCATGTAGGTGATATCGTTGCCAACCGGGCATACCAATGAGCAGCGTCCGCATAGAGTACAACTGTCGTAGATTAGTGGTTCCCATTCCTCGAGTTCTGAATCGGTAACCGGTTTACTCAGGCCGAGGCGGGCAGCGAGCCACCCCCAGAAGGTAAAATTCTGCTTCCATACTTTGCGCATGGGCTCGAGTTTGTGGATTGGTGTGTACTTTGGATCGCCGGTTTCGGTATAGAACAGACAGGCATCGGCGCACATACCGCAGTGCACACAGCTATTGAAGAAACTCGCTACCGGTCGGTCGATTTGCTCGACGAAGGCGTTGATACCATGTGCCAGGGCTTTAGAGCTCATATGTGCCTCCAGTCAGTTATCACTCTTGTTACATACTGGTGATTTCCAGACAGCACACCAATTGACTGCCTCGGAACAGGCAATTCCAAAAACTTCACCTGGTTTGTGGCGGTTGGTGTCATTCTGAAGCTTGTATCCTCACTGTGTGGGACTTCCGTACGCTGCTCATGACGCTACGCCTTTGCGTCCTGCCATGGCACCGTTGTACCAACGGGAGAGAAAGAGGGTGAAACTGTGAGTCAGTTTCGTGAATGGCAGCACGATCAGCAACAGTTCGATGCTCAGGATGTGGAGCGTCAGCATCTGTGCGTACGGCAATACGGATTCGTGCGCGACCATGTAACCGGTGAGCAGGGGCAAGAAGGTCACCAGCCAGGCAATATAGTCTCCAACATTCGACAGATAACGCCGTACCGGGTGAACAAGGCGATGTGCCAATAGCGCTACCAGCGCCGCGATGCTGATTACCGCGATGAAGTCGATGAGGGAAGCCGGTAGCCCGGGCCAGCGGATTCCCCATACTCCATAGAACAATTGGATGTGCGGGGCGAAAAAGACGAGCGTGATGAAGAAACCGAGATGGAATGCATAGCCGCCGAGATACACCAGCGGTTCGCGTCGCAACAGGCCCGGTGCCGGTAGGGAACGATGGAACACAGTGCGTAGGCCGGGGACGAAACCATTCTGGCGTGCTACTGCCAGGTCGGGTGCACGTCCCAGCAACCACATCTCCAGAATACGAATAACAATTCCGAGGAAGAAGATCGCGAGGGCGAATTGCATCGCTGGACCGCGTACCCAGGTCAATATCTCATTGGCGGTCATGATTGTTCCTCCTTCTTTTTCAGTTCTTCTACCGTAACCACATGGTGTGCCTGTTTCGCCAGCGTCCGTTTGTGTCTGGCAGCGGCACCCATGGCCAACCCGGCTGCGGCGCCGGCGGCAATCGCGACGCCGGACCAGACGCCCAGCGGCGCCGTAGTCGTACTCAGGGCACTGTAAAAGCTGCCGGCATCCCAGAAGTTTGGCTCGGAACAACCCAGGCAAGGATGCCCGGATTGAATGGGGAAACTGACACCGTTATTCCATTTGGCCGTGGCGCAGGCATTGTGGGTTGTCGGGCCTTTACAGCCGAGTTCGTACAGGCACCAGCCATTGCGAGCGCCTTCGTCGTCAAAGCTCTTGGCAAATTTGCCCTGGTCATAAAACGGTCTGCGATAACAACGATCGTGAATGCTGTCGCCAAAGAAAGCGAGTGGCCGATTGTACTGATCGAGTTCCGGCAGACCACCGAAAGTGAGGTAGTGCGCGAGAACTCCGGTGATCACCACCGGGATGGGCGGGCAGCCGGAGACATTGATGATAGGTTTATCCTTGATGATATCCGTCACTGCCACCGCGCCGGTCGGGTTAGGGTTGGCATGTGGTATACCACCAAACGCGGCACAGGTGCCTACCGCAACGATTGCTGCAGCTCCCTTGGCAACATCCTGCAGCATTTGCAGGTTGGTCGTACCGGCGATAGTGGAATAGATGCCATTGTCTTTGGTCGAAACGGATCCATCGACAATCAACAGATACTTGCCAAAGTTCTCCTTCATGGCAGTCTCGCGGGCAGCCTCGGCAGCGGTGCCGGCAGCGGCCTGCAAGGTATGATGGTAGTCCAGTGAAATTGCATCGAAGATCAGGTTTTCCACCGTCGGGCTGTGCGAACGGGTGAGTGATTCGGTGCAGCCGGTGCATTCCTGAAATGACAACCAGATGACGGATGGACGTCTAACCTTGCCAAGAGATTCGGCGATAGCGGTTGCCATGGTGGGAGGCAGTGCCATGAGGCTGGCCATCGCGGTACAGAATTTCAGGAAGCCGCGTCGCGAGATGCCTTGTTGTCGCAAGCGTTCCTCAAGGGTTTGCTCGTCGGGCATCTCTCTCTCCTTGGTTTTTCTTGTTCAATTTGGAGGTTGCAGTTTTTCTAAATACCTCTGCAACACTTCGGCACTATTTATTAGATCCGGAGCCTGTGTTTTAAGAATATCAGGTAGTGGTGTAACTTCAATTAATTCGGCAATGATTTCATCATGACTGTTAAGGTGCTGCAACCACCACACACCGGAAAAACGGGTTTCCTTGATCTTGCTCAGTCCGAGGGCATTGATTGTCGCATTGACTTCCCCGTTACCGAGTATTTGTATCAGCGTTTCGTAGTCAGACGGGGAGAGCGGGAGGCTACGAATATCGATGCTGTTCGGTTCACCACGTTCTGCCAATGTCGTGATCATGACCTGCAATTCTCTTAGCAGGGCCAGCACCTGGGCTGACGGTCTGAGTTCGCCACTGTCGATCGCGTGCATTAACTCGCCATTGTTGAGTAGTTCATTCATGGCTGCCATGCCTCGATAAGCGAGACAACCTGGGCACAGGCTAACGGGATTGCTGCCTGGACTTCGACACTGGGTGTTTCTCCCCAATCGATGTATAGTGGCTGGATCCCAACCAATGCCCGTTGTGACGGTAACTGTTCTGTCAGGGTGGCGATACTGAGAAGATCCATCAGGCTGACTTCATGGACACTACTTTTTCGGTTGTGACTCAGAAAGTGATCCATCTCGCTACCCACAAAGGTCCTCACTGTGCCGGCATGCGCATGTAGTTGAGCAGCATCAATCACAATCAGATTCTGTGCCTGTTCGATCAGTCCGGCCAGCGTGAAACTCAGGGTACCGCCATCGATAAATTCCGTCTCTGGCAAACTGTCATGATGCGTTTGTAAATAATGGATAGCATGTACGCCAACACCTTCGTCAGAGAGCAGGGTGTTTCCAATACCAAGTACCAGTGTGCGCATATTGTTTGCAAAAATGTCTGGGTTGCCAAAGGGGTTTTGTCATCAGACTATATAACACCGTGTAATTATCCGCATCCTTATGGTTCGATACTACAGATTGGCATTGCGAGCCAGGGGACTGGGTGGTATTTTCATCGGGTGTCGCCTGGATGCGATGAGGAGGGACATCGATGACAATGCACAATTTGAAAATCGCTGTAGTGGTAATTGGGCTGGCAGTGCTGACTTACGTATTTTTTCCTGTCAGCGCCAAACAAGGTCAGGCGCTGACACATTCTGGCCAAGCGACTGCGGCAGCAAGCCATCGGGATAAATCCAGGACTGTCCAGAATCAAAGTAGCAAGCAGACGAAGCGAACCAGACTGTCGAAAAAATCTGGCAAAAAGCACATGACGGAAACGCGGATAGAACCGGATATGATCTTGCGCAAGGAAGACATTCCTCGCCGGCATAGTGGCCCACCTTCCAAGATGTACGGTGGCTTGTAAACGGCTATCGGAATTAGCGGTACGTGTTATAGATCGTGTTGACCCAGCGAAAGGCCGGGCTTTTTATTCGAGCCATTCGGTAGTCAATCAATGCTTGTACTGATAATGCCCTCAGCTTCAAATAACCCCGTTCCGGTATCACCAATGGCGAGAGCAGTGCACAGACACTCAGATCGGCACGGGTAAAACTGTCACCTACCAGAAACGGATGTGTCTCCAGGTGCGCTTCCAGCCGGCCGATCGCCTTGTCAACGACCCGCATGGCCACTTGTGCGTTACGCTGGTTTAGTTGATAACCCACCTGCATGCGTTGTTTGATTTGCTTGTAAGTTATCCCCAGGAAATATTTGCCATACCACGGTCCGCCTTCACTAAACAGGGGAATCAGTGTTTTTGGCTGATCGAGCAGGTAATAGTAGTAAAAACAGCGAAGCGGGTCGGCGATTTTCGTGGCGGCAAAGGTTTCCCACTCTGTCACCTGTTGCTGTTGCTCAGGGTCAGCTGGTGTTAGTGACTTATCGGGGAAAAGTTTGTCCAGATGGTCGATGATCCGTTCAGAGCCTTGAATCACATCATTGCCGATGAGTAAAACCGGTACGGTAGTGTCGGGTGCAATGGCTTTGAGTTTTTTGAAATGCAGGCCAGGCAGGAGTGTTTGAGCCTTGTAAGGTACGCCTTTGTAATCCAGCGCCCAGCGGGCTTTTTCACAATAGTGCGATACTGGAAACTGATACAGCCTTGTATCCATGGCAATGCCCAAAACCACCATAAGTTGCTTGCAGGCTAGCGCAGTTTTCGGGAAAAGTCATGAGGGGAACTTCGTATTTGCGCACTGGCGCAACGCGAAGATGTCAGGTGATTAGTTTTCGTGATAGCGCATGCGTTGCAGCATGGCCTGTTCCCAAAGCAGGAAGCGACTATCCAGTACCGGGTTTGCCTTGGGTTTGAACCAGTCACCATGGTCATTCTCTGGCCAACGCCGTGGCATTTTGGCGACCAGGTAGGCTAAACCTCGCGCAGTGGCTTCGCACTCTTTTGGCCGATAGATCGGCAGGCGACTCAGATCAGCCAGACGCTGGCAGAGTCCGTCAAGTTGCGCTAGCCCGCCGGAGATTTGCAGTTGTTGTGGTGGTGAGGCGAACTTCAGCATTTCCTGTACATTGGCATTGAGCAAGAAGGCAATACTTTCCACTACAGCAACATATTTTGCCTCAATGCTTCCGGTTTCCTGTAGTTCAGATTCAAAATCGGCAATCCAGTAGGGGGAGGCCAGCCCGGCAACACCATTAAGAAACAATGGTGGATCAGTGACGCGCTCCAACCAGTGCGGCAATTTTTTCTCAAGATCATCAACCGGATATTGTTGCTGTAACCATTCGAGTGCGGCGCCGGCCCCATTGACTGTCCCTTCCAGTACATAAAGACTGTCCCGCTTATCGGAATAAATCACGCTGGTGAGCAGGCGGCGTGCATACAACATGGCATAACCTGACGGTCGTGAGACGAAGGCACCGGTGCCCACATTGACATAAGCCGTATCGAATTGCAGATCGCCGTAGGCATATAGTGCAGACGATTGGTCACCGGTAACTACAGTCAGCGGAATTTTACAACCCAGTAGGTCCAGTGTTCCGTAGTCATGGGATGTGGCAACGCAGATCGGTAGTGCAGAAGGATCGATACTGAATTTTTCCAACAGAAACTGATCCCAGTTTTTGCGGTGAATGTGCCATAGCAGGGTACGTGAGGCATTGACCGGGTCAACGTAGCAATTTTTCTCCTGTACCAGGTGGTAGGTCAGATAACTGCTCATGGGGCCAAAATACAATCGTCCCTCGGCCTGTGCCTGTTGCACGTCTGCAATATTGTCCAGACACCAGCGTAATTTGCTTGCGCCATAGTGCGCACTGGGAAACAGACCGGTTGTTTTATGGATATCGAGTCGGTCCAGTTCCAGTCGCCCAAGCCATTCATGTGCGCGCGTGTCCTGCCAGCTGATGATGGGTGACAATGCCTTACCGTTATTTTTGTCCCAGCACACGACATTCGAACGCTGGGTGGCAAGACCTGCAGCTGCCACGTGTTTTGCCTTGTCTCCCAGTTGCTGGATAACATCCTCAATGCTGTCACGAACGGATTGCAGCAAGGCTTCTGTGTCGTGTTCAACAAAATGTGGTTTGGGGTGAAGTGTTTCGATGGGGTATTCGGCGCGTGCGACCACATCTCCGTCAAGATTGAACACCATGGCGCGACTGGCATGTCCACCCTGATCAATGGCGAGGAAAAGACTTTTATTGTTGTCCACGATTAAATGTCGGTTTTGTCATTGCCGGTACTGCCCAGAGTAATAGACATATGATGGATTTTCTGTAGCGAGTGGAAGGTATGTATGGTTTTTATACAAGATATCTTAGCGATTACACACGCTACAGTATTCATGCACAGGCATATAGTTTGTTAAAGATAAACAAAACTGCCGCTAAGATAAATACCTGGCTAACAATCCCTTTTCACAACTCGTGACAGGTACATTGATGCGTACCTGGTAACCACCTCCAGGTGCTTCCTGCATACTTTCACCTTTGAGCGACTCCATGTGTTCGACAGTTATTTCGCGATTGCCCTCGGGCAGAATCAGTTCAAGTCGATCGCCGACCAGAAACTTGTTTTTGACATCAATTTCGGCCAGGCCACGCTGATCGTCGAAACCGGTGATTTCACCAACAAACTGCTGGCGCTGCATGATGGATTTACCCTGCAGGTAGTTCTGATAGTCTTGATTCGGGTGACGCTGATAAAAGCCTTCGGTGTAGCCACGATTGGCAAGATTTTCCAGTTTGCCATAGAGGTCGGGATTAAACGGGCGTGCGGCGACAGCATCGTCGATGGCCTGACGATACAGCTGTGCGGTTCGTGCCACATAGTAATGGGATTTGGTGCGACCTTCGATCTTCAGCGAGTTGATACCAATCTTCACCAGCCGCTCCACATGCTGGATCGCGCGCAGGTCCTTGGAGTTCATAATATAGGTACCGTGTTCATCTTCCAGGATCGGCATGTACTGGCCCGGTCGTTCCGTCTCTTCGATCAGGTAGACACGATCGGCGAGGGGGTGACGCGGCTGCGCCATAATATCCGGGAAGAGCTCCGGATTGTTAATTGCGGCCATGGCATCGAATTCGATTTTCTGGATATCGCCGCTGAGGTCTTCATTGGCGTTATGTACCTTGTACTCCCAACGGCAG